>JAIOOY010000054.1 GCA_021414145.1 Methylophilales bacterium
ACCATACCCATGACAGTGATGTCCATCACTGCTTGGAAAGCGGCGATGTCTTCGGCGTGTTCGGTGAGCGTGCCACGCGATACTCCGGCGTTGGCAATGACGATGTCAGGAGCGCCAAAGCTAGCTAGAAAGTCGGCAGCAGCTTGTTGCAGAGAGATTGCATTGCGTACGTCCAAAACGTAAATGGCGCAATTCGCGCCAATTTCGTTGCTGAGAGTAGTGAGGCGATCCTGATTACGTCCCACTAACCCTAGTTGTGCGCCCTGCACGGCATAGTGCTTGGCTAGTGCCGCGCCTATGCCGCTGGAAGCGCCGGTGATGAAAACCCGCATTTGGAGTTTACTTACCTGCCTTTTCCTTGCGTACTTGGTCTACCAGATAGTTAGTGACTTTCAGTGCATTGTCATTGCCATCGGCCATCGTACTGGAAGTCAGGAAGCGTCCGTTAATCATCAAAGAAGGTACGCCAGAGGCACCGGAAGATTGAAACAATTGCATAGCGCGCGACACCTTGGTGGTGACCGAGAAAGAGCGGTAGGTGTCTTCCACTTTCTTTTTGTCCAAACCGGATTGCTTGGTGATCCAGTCAATCACGCTGGGTTCGTCGGCATCAGGTCTGAGGCTTTTTTGTTTGTGTATTGCATCGAAAAGCGGGCTGTGCAGTTTATCGGTCAAATTCAAGGCTTCGAGTGTGTAATAGGCTTTAGCCATAGGTATCCAGGAAGGACGGGCTACGCCGGGTACTCGCTTGAATTCGACATCTTTAGGTAATTTTTTTACCCAGGCTTCGAGAGGTTCCTCAAAATGGTAGCAATGCGGGCAGCCATACCAGAATAGTTCGGTAACCTCGATTTTGGCCGGGTTATCGGTAGGGATGGGTTGCGGAGTTTGGATAAACTCTATGCCCAGTTGCGGTTGCGGATCAGCAGCGCTAGCACCAAGGCTGATAGCCATGAGCATGGCGGCAAACAGTGATTTCATAAACATTCCTTTACTTAGTTTGAAGAACTACCACTTTTGACAAGCTCGGCACTAAAACCGTTCTTGCTCAATTCGGCGCGTGCTCTATTCAGTTCGTCCTGATTGGCAAAAGGTCCGACACGTACACGGTGCAGCAAACCTTTGTCGGGAATGCTGACTGATTGTACCGAGGCCTCCATTCCGATTAGGGACAATTTAGCTTTGGTGTTGTCAGCTTCCTGCTCAGTCTTAAACGCACCTACCTGAAGCATTAACTTTTCACCTATAGGCTTGGTTGACGTACTGTTGTCAGAAGGTGGCTCTGGCACAGGCTTGATATCCGGCTTAACTACAGGTGGTTGAGAGTCAGTAAGAATGTCGTAAAAAGTAAAACGATCTTCCTTTTTACCTGTATCTGCCTTGGCATCGGGTTTCTTGCCCTGGGTTTCTGCGCTTTTTTCCTGGGCGGCGGATGATATTTCGCCAGATTCTGCAGGTTTTGCAACTGATTCCTCGGTCTTCTTCTCTGCCGACTGTGGCGGCGGGATAGGAATGCTGGGGGCAGATGGCGCTTTTTCATGAAACGCGCTTTCGCTTTTGTTCACCGACAGTGCTACGCCCACCGACAGCGCGATGCCAATGAGCAAGCCAATCAGCAGGCCGATGACCAAAGGATTGCCGGATTTACCGGAACCGCCTGGACGGGGTTCAGTAGATTTTGGTTTTGGGGGTGCTGCCTTGTAATCTCTAGACATTGCCATGTTTTCTTAATATTTCCTCTTACATCTTCTCTGGTGCGTTGACACCTAACAAGTTGAGACCGGAACGAATTACTTGTCGCGTGGCAGTAATGAGCGCCAAACGTGCGAGCCGTATTTTCTCATCATCTACTAAAAATTGCTGGGCGTTGTAATAACTGTGTAAATCGCTGGCGAGCTCTTTAAGATAATTCGCCACGTTGCTCGGTGCAAGCTCTTGCGCTGCGGTTTCGACTAATTCAGGGAATTCAGCCAAACGCTGCATGAGCGCCAATTCATGTTCAGCCGTTAGAGGCGCTAAATCGGCTTGATTTAGGCTGCCTACATCACCACCCCACTGCGCCAGAACCGCGCAAATACGGGCGTGGGCATATTGGATGTAATACACCGGGTTGTCATTGGTCTGCGCCCTTGCCAAGTCTATATCGAATACTAATTGTGAATCCGCACGCCGTGCAGCGAGAAAATAACGTGTGGCATCACAGCCTACTTCGTCTATCAGATCACGCAAAGTCACATAGCTGCCCGCACGTTTGGAGATTTTTACTTCCTCTCCGTTACGCATCACCGTCACCATTTGGTGCAGCACGTAATCTGGCCAGCCTTGTGGGATGCCGATATTTAAGGCTTGTAAGCCAGCGCGGACACGAGTGATGGTGCTGTGATGGTCGGCACCCTGCTCGTTGATGGCGCGTGTAAAACCGCGTTGCCATTTTTCGGCGTGGTAGGCGACGTCCGGTACAAAATAGGTGTAGCCACCTTCTTTTTTACGCATCACGCGGTCTTTATCGTCGCCAAAATCGGTAGTACGTAGCCACAACGCATCATCCTGTTCATAGGAGTGGCCGCTGTCGAGGAGCTGTTTTACCGTGTTTTCTACTTTGCCCTCGGTGTACAGCGCCGATTCCAGCGAAAACACGTCGAAGTTCACGCCGAAGGCGCGCAAGTCCAAATCCTGTTCGTGGCGCAAATAGGCGATGGCAAATTCGCGTATGGCTTCATTGTCGTCGGCATTGCCTTTGGCGGTCATGCTACGGTCATTGGCTTTAACAGTAGCCTTACTCATATAAGCACTGGCGACCTCGGTGATGTAATTGCCTCGGTAACCATCTTCCGGCCAGGTCGGGTCGTCTGGTGTGATGCCTTTGCAACGGCATTGCACGGATAATGTTAGGTTATCAATTTGTGCGCCCGCGTCGTTATAGTAGAACTCACGCGTTACGTCCCAACCGGTGGCAGCGAGCAAGCGGCATAAGCAATCGCCTACTGCCGCGCCGCGTCCATGACCAACATGCAAGGGACCGGTAGGGTTGGCAGAAACAAATTCCACCATCACTTTACGGTTTTGCCCAATGCCACTTTGGCCAAATTTGTTACCTGAGGCAAATATCTCGCCAATCACCGCAGACTTGGCGGATGCCGCCATGAAGAAGTTGATAAAACCAGCACCAGCAATTTCTGCTTTGGCGAGATAATCCGAGGCCGGCAGCGCTTTCAGCAAGGCTTCAGCAATGGCACGAGGGTTCTGTTTCAGCGGTTTTGCCAACATCATGGCCAGATTGCTCGCAAAATCGCCATGTTGTGCGTTTTTAGGGCGCTCTAAAATGATGTTGAGATCATGCTGGTCGGGGGCGACGGATTTTGCCGCTTGTGTCAGCAATTGGGTAAGATGTGCTTTCAAAATCAGTTTTGCTTAAGAAGGTGCTTAAAAAAGCGCTATTTTAACGGTTATCACAATCCCTAATGAACATTTTACGCGTGGCGCTGGATGTGCCTCTAGACAAGCACTTCGATTACCTCGACGGAGGACATACGGCAAAGGTTGGTCAGCGTGTATTGGTGCCGTTTGGCAAGCGCCAGGTAATTGGCATTGTGATGGAGCGTGTCAGCTTGTCAGACGTTCCAGATACTAGGCTGAAAGACATCTATAAGGTGTTTGTGGACGAAGCCCCCATTTTACCGGTCACTCTCAAATTGCTTAAATTCTGTGCAGATTATTATCAATATCCCTTAGGGCAAGCGTTGTTGGCGATTTTACCCGCCAAGTTAAGAGCCCCCGAGCTTGCTTATT
The DNA here is from genome assembly GCA_021414145.1 of Methylophilales bacterium. Classification (GTDB taxonomy): domain Bacteria; phylum Pseudomonadota; class Gammaproteobacteria; order Burkholderiales; family Methylophilaceae; genus CAILHX01. The sequence continues at coordinate 3,790 of JAIOOY010000054.1, forward strand.
TGCCCAAATTAACTGCCTATGTCTTGACTGCACAAGGGCGTGAAGTTGGGCTGGAAGCTATCCCTAAGCGTGCGCTGGTGCAGCGCAAGCTGTATGCAGCGCTTAACCAGCCATTGAGCACAGTCTCGCTCAATGCTCTGACTAAAGGTTGGCAACCAGCGATTAAAGCCATGCTACAAGCAGGTTGGGTGGCATCTCAAGAAATTGCTAAAACGCCAGTCGTGGCTGAAGCACCCGCACCGTCGACAGCACCTGAGTTAAACACTGACCAACAGATGGCATTACAGGCGTTGCTGGCTGACGGTCAGCAATTTAAGGTGTGGTTGCTGCATGGCATTACCGGTAGCGGTAAAACCGAGGTCTATATGCAGTTATTGCAGACGGTACTGGAAACGCCTCAGGCTCAAGCATTGGTGCTGGTACCGGAAATAAATCTCACCCCGCAATTAGAAGCCCGTTTTCGGGCGCGTTTCCCTGTTTTACCCATGGTCATGCTGCACAGCCAGATGAATGATAGCGAACGCTTGCATGGCTGGATGATGGCTCAGAATGGTGACGCACGTATCGTCATTGGCACACGCCTGTCGGTGTTCACACCCATGCCCAATCTGGCGGTCATCGTGGTGGATGAAGAGCACGACGCGTCTTACAAACAGCAGGACGGAATGCGTTATTCGGCGAGGGATGTGGCCGTGATGCGAGGCAAGATGGCAAATGTGCCAGTTTTGCTTGGCTCCGCAACCCCCGCGCTGGAAACTTGGCATAACGCCCAGATAAAGCGCTATGGTCTTTTGGAAATCAAGCAGCGTGCGGTGTTTGGTGCGCTAATGCCCGACATCCGCTGTGTGGATGTACGGCAATTGCCACCGGAGCAGGCGTTGTCGCCGACCTTGTTGACGGCTATGCAACAACGGCTGGATCGCGAAGAACAAAGCCTGATCTTCATTAACCGTCGTGGTTATTCCCCAGTATTGCTTTGTCACGCTTGTGCTTGGGTCGCGCCGTGCAAGCGCTGTTCCAGCCGATTGGTTGTACATCTGCGCGACAAACGTTTGCGTTGCCACCATTGCGGCCATGAGCAACGCCCGCCGCAACAGTGCCCACTATGCGGCAACGCCGATCTACGCCCTGCCGGGCATGGCACACAGCGCTTGGAAGAAAATCTGGCGAAACATTTCCCTCATGCGCGTATTTTGCGCGTGGATAGGGACAGTATGCGAAAGAAAGGCGCGGTTGCCGAGATGTCGCGTCAGGTACAGGCGCAGGAGGTGGACATCCTGGTGGGCACACAGATATTGGCTAAAGGACATGATTTTCCACATCTCACTTTGGTGGGCGTGGTGGACACCGACAGTGCCTTGTTCAGTCCCGATTTTCGTGCCGCAGAGAAGCTATTCGCGCAACTCATGCAAGTAGCAGGCCGCGCCGGTCGTGCCGATAAAGCGGGTGAGGTTCTGATACAAACTGCGTTTCCGGATCATGCTTTGTTTCAAGCACTGCAAACCCACGACTACAGCACGTTTGCGGATAACTTATTGCAAGAGCGCCAAATGGCAGGGTTTCCGCCGTATTGTTTTGAGGCATTGTTGAGAGCCGAAGCACAGCAATATGATTTGGTCGCCAAGTTTTTGGCGAAAGCGATCAACGCCGTCAACGATATCCCGCATCAATTAACCGTCTATGACCCAGTAAGAGCTCGTATGGAGCGCTTGAAAAGTATGGAGCGTGCCCAAGTGCTGGTGCAATCTAGTTCAAGACAAAAGCTGCAAGTGTTTCTGCAAGCGTGGGTGACGCTACTACGTGCCTTGCCTGAAGCCAACAAGGTTAGGTGGTCAGTGGATGTGGATCCACAAGAGTTTTAACGTGGTAAAAATAACTGCAACAGCTCGTTTAAAAAGCGTTGTCCTAGCAAGGTAGGCGCGATACGCAAATGATTACGTTCGATTAATCCTTTGCTCTCAGCCTTGGCTAAGGCTTGTTGTACTTGGCTAATCGCAATGCCGCTACGTTCTTGAAACAAGGCAACATCAAAACCATCGGTTAAACGCAGCGCATTCATCATAAATTCAAAGCCTAAATCTTCTCTGGTAAGCTTATGTTCACTTTCAATATGCATTTTTCTGGACGTGGCTTCTATATAGCCTGTAGGGTGTTTTAGTCGCGCTTGGCGCAGTACGTAATCGCCGAAGCTCAATTTGGAATGAGCGCCTGCACCGATACCCAGATAATCGCCAAATTCCCAATAATTCAAGTTGTGTCGGCAGTGGCGATTTTTGCTGGCAAAGGCCGAAGTTTCGTAATGTTCATATTCCGCTGCGGCTAGGGTTTGTTCGATAGCTTCTTGCATCGCCGCGCTAGTGTCGTCATCCGGTAAGCTGGGCGGGTTGTGATAAAAAGCGGTGTTGGGTTCTAACGTTAGGTGATATGCCGAAATGTGTTGCGGTTTGAATTGAATAGCTGTGGTGATGTCTTTGAGTGTGGCTTCCATGGTTTGCTGCGGTAGTGCGTACATCAAATCCAGATTGACGTTATCAAAGGTACTCAAGGCGATTTCGGCGGCTTTTCTGGCTTCACTACCGTCATGGATACGGCCTATCATTTTCAGGCTGGTATCGTCAAAACTCTGTATCCCCAAAGATAAACGGTTGATGCCGCTGGCTTTGAACGCGGCGAAGCGGCTGGCCTCTACTGTACCGGGATTGGCTTCTAGCGTGATTTCCACGTTATGTGCTAGTGGCAATAGTGCGCGGATTTGGCTTAATAGCTGGTCGAGCAGTTCGGGCGCTAGCAAACTCGGCGTGCCGCCGCCAAAGAAGATGGTCTGAATTCGCCGCCCCCACACCAGCGGTAGTGCTTGTTCCAAATCTTGAATTAAGGCCGCAACATAAGCTTGTTGGGGCGCTTCGCCCCGCGCCTCGTGCGAATTAAAGTCGCAGTATGGACATTTACGTATACACCAAGGGATGTGGACGTAAAGTGAGAGTGGTGGCAGTGCTTTGAATTGAATCACGAGAGTTTCTGTAACAAGGCAGCCAGTGCTTGTCCGCGATGGCTGACTTTGTTTTTAACTTCAGGCGCTAGCTCGGCACCGGTTTTTCCTAGCTTTACGTCCAAAAACAGAGGGTCGTAGCCAAAGCCGCCTTCACCCCGCGGGGCCTCCAAAATCTCTCCATGCCAACTGCCTTCGGCGATTAATGGTTGCGGATCGTCGGCGTGGCGCACCAGCACCATGACACAGTGATAATGCGCGGCGCGGTTCTTTATTGATTTTAAATCTGCCAGTAGTTTGGCATTATTGGCTGCATCAGAGCGTGGATTGTCTCCTGCGTAAAGCGCAGAAATCACCCCTGGTGCGCCACCCAATGCATCCACGCAAATTCCGGAATCATCCGCTAGTGCCGGCAAACCAGTCAGTTTGCTAGCGTGGCGAGCTTTGACCAAAGCGTTTTCGATAAAGGTGCAGTAAGGCTCAGCGGCTTCCGGCACATTGAAATCCGATTGCGGCAGTACTTCGATTTTGAGTGGTTCAAGCAGCGCGCGAATTTCGCGCAGTTTACCTGCATTACCGGTAGCGATAACAAGACGTTTAAGCATTCGGCATTCTACCTGCAACACAATCCGGTTAGAATCCCGTTATGGACATACCATTACTGCTCAAGGCTCTTATTCTCGGTTTGGTGGAAGGTGCCACTGAATTTTTACCAGTTTCCAGTACCGGCCATCTCATCATCGTAGGCGATGTGCTCAATTTCAATGATGAAAAAGGCAAGGTGTTTGAGATAGTGATTCAACTCGGCGCGATTTTGGCCGTTTGTTGGGAGTACCGAGCCAAAATTGTTGATACTTTTATGGGTATTACACATCAGCCTGCCGCACAAAAACTAGCCTTAAATCTTGCAGTCGCATTTATGCCCGCTGCTGTGTTGGGTTTGGCATTTCATCATCAGATTAAACAGTATCTGTTTTCGCCGATCACTGTGGCATGGGCTTTAATTGTGGGCGGTGTGGCTATACTTGTGGTGGAAAGTGTCGCGCCAAAGTCACACACGATGAATATTGAAGATATAAGCTGGAAACAAGCGTTGAAAATTGGCTTTGCACAAACGTTGGCGTTATTTCCAGGCGTATCAAGAGCAGGGGCAACCATATTGGGCGGCGTGATGTTTAAGTTGTCACGCAAAACGGCCACTGAATTCTCGTTTTTTTTGGCGATACCCATCATGTTTGCTGCAACTTTGCTGGATGTGGTCAAAAGTTATCACGATTTGCACATGGCAGATTTACCTATGTTTGCTGTGGGTTTTATTACGGCATTTTTTAGCGCACTACTCATCGTGCGCGGATTGTTGCGCTATGTGGCTCAGCACGATTTCCGCCCGTTTGCGTGGTATCGCATTGTGTTTGGGTGCATAGTGCTATGGTATTTCTGGAAATAAAACTACATGCTTAAACATGAAGAAGATGAACTGGTTACCACGCTTCACCGCTTTGCCGATTTAGCCGGTCAGCGTCCGCTAAGTTTTGGTGAGGCGATGGATACTTTGGACGGTGCTGCCTATGCATTGATTGCCATTATTTTAGTATTACCCTTCTTGCAGCCTATCCCCTTAGGACCTCTTACTGTATTAGCGGGGATTGCCTTTTTTACTTTGGGCTGGCAAATGCTCCAAGGCAACGCAGTACCTAAGTTGCCAGCGCGTATTCGCGCCGTAGAATTGAGCGAAAAAAATTGGCGGCTGCTGGTAAAAGTTGGTGTAAAAGTGCTGCAATGGTGCCGGCTTATCACGCGTCCGCGGCTGACACATCTGGTGAGTGGGCGTTTAGGGCAAAAAATTGGTGGCGGGATTTTGCTCAGCGCAGGTCTGCTGATGGCGATCCCCTTTGGCGTGTTACCTCTCAATAACATATTGCCCGGGCTGGGCATTTTGTTTTATTGCATAGGTGAACTCAAAAACGATGGCTTAATGGTATTTATTTCAGCATTCTGGTTACTGGTAACGGTAGTTTACTTTACCGTCTTTTTCTTGGCTCTATGGTATTTTGGCAATGCGGCATTGGCGTATTTTCGCTTTTGGTAATGAATGGATAGATCATGAATAAAACTCTTAAGTATGGCCTGATAGCTTTAGGTGGGTTGCTGGGCATAGTGATTATTTCTATCGCGGTGATCGCGGCGACTTTTAACCCCAACGACTACAAACCGCTCATTATAAAAATGGTGCAGGAGAAAAAACAACGCACACTGAATATCGAGGGCGATATCAAGCTCGCGCTCTGGCCTAAATTGGGAGCCGATCTAGGCAAAGTTTCTATTTCTGAACATAAGGGCGATAAAGAGTTTGCTTCCATTCAAAGCGCCAAAGTATTCGTTGCCGTGATACCTTTGTTGAGCAAGCAGTTAGTGGTGGATACGGTGAAAATAGACGGTGTCAAAGCCAATATCGTGCGTTTTAAGGATGGCACTACCAACTTTGATGATCTATTGAGCAAAGAAGAATCCGAACAAATCAAATTTGATATCGATGGCGTGGTCATCAGTAACGCATCGGTGAATCTAAGTGACGAAATGGGAGGGCGCCATTTCAGCATCAGCGATGCCAACATCAAAACCGGACACATCGCAAAAAATCAGCCCATAGACCTGGACGCTGAATTTCACATCAAGGGTGACAACCCCTTACTGGATACTCAAACACATATAAAGGGCACGTTATTAGCTGATGCAGAACATCAGCAATATGGTGCTAAAGGTCTTGAGTTGGCGCTGTTGGGCGATGTGGCCACATTAAAAGCGCTGGACTTGAAATTGAGCGGCGATGTAGATGCCAAGCCGCAAACGCTGGAGTTTGTTATCAATGGCTTGAAGCTCAACGCCAGCGCCACTACTCAAGGCAAAAAACTAGAAATCGCACTAGATGCGCCGAATTTAAGCGCGCAAAGAGGCGAAGTGAGCGGCAAAGAGGCGAATCTTAGCGTGGTCCAAACCCAAGGCAGCGATAGCATGAGTGCCAAATTGAGCATCGCCAACTTAAAAGGCTCGCCCAAAGCATTTCAAAGCTCTGGTATTACCGGTGAAATCACTGGCAAACAGGGAGCGCGGACGATAGCGGGAAAATTCTCCTCACCCTTCAGCGGCAATCTACAAGACATGGTATTTGACTTGCCCAAGCTAGCGGGCGAGCTTGATATAAAAGATCCTGCATTGCCGAATGGCGCCATGAAAGCCAGCTTTAATATCAATAGTCATACCGAGGTAAAAAAAGAGCTGGCGAACGTAACGCTGGATGCCCATGTGGATGGCAGTAAACTCCAAGGCAACGTTGCAGTTGCGGGCTTTGCCAAACCTAGCGTGAAATTCAACCTCACCGCCGACCAGCTGGATTTAAACAAAATATTAGGATCCCCCACCAAAGAAAAACCCGCCAGCAGCAAGCCGGCTGACTTATCGGCACTCAAAAATCTGTTGGCACAAGGCTCACTTAATGTCGGTAGTATTGCTTATGATAAATATCGCATAGTGAATTTGGCCTTAAACTTAAAGGCGGATGGGCAGACTTTAAGTGTCAATCCACTATCCGCCAAGGTGGACGACAGCCAAATTAAGGGCAGCGTGGGTGTCAGTCATTTCGATAAGCCGCTCTATACCTTTGACTTGGACATAGACCGCGTGGATGTTGACCGCTACGTACCGCCAAGTGACCCAAAAGCGGCCGCCGCGCCACCTAAACCGCTGGATTTATCAGCGTTGAAAACTCTCAATGCCGAGGGTAGCTTGCGGATTGCCAGCTTAAAATACGGCAAAATTCAAAGTTCCAACGTGCGCTTAGACCTCAAGGCCGACGGAGAAAAACTGGGCTTGAATCCGTTTTCGGCCA
>JAIOOY010000052.1 GCA_021414145.1 Methylophilales bacterium
GAGGCGGAAATAACAATCCCCGCCTGCGCTCTTAACGCTCGCGTAAGGTAAGCAATGGCCGGCGTAGGCATAGGGCCGGTAAGCAGCACATCCACACCGGCAGAAGACAACCCGGCTTGCAACGCGGATTCCAGCATATAACCAGAAATACGCGTATCCTTACCTATCACCACTGCCGGATGTGCGCCGCTGGGTAGATGCCCAATACCCGCTAACACCTTACCTGCGGCGTAACCCAGCCGCATCATGAAATCTGGGGTGATAGGCGCTTCGCCCACACGACCGCGGATGCCGTCTGTACCAAAATATTTTCTACTCATTAAATTTCCTCTAACACCCACTCTACCTTAAGCGCTGCTATTCAACTGCCTGCACCACTTTGAGTGCATCTATTGTCGCATTCACATCATGCACGCGCAGTATTCTAGCGCCTTTCATGGCTGCGACGACAGAAGCAGCGATACTGGCAGGTAGTCTATCATGCGTCTCGTCGCCCACAATTTGCCCCAGTACCGATTTGCGCGAAAGACCAGCTAACACAGGAAATCCCAACTCACACAATCGAGGTAAATCACGCAGCAAAGCGATGTTATGAATAGTACGTTTACCGAAACCAAAACCGGGGTCGAGCGCTATGCGTTCATGCGCCACCCCTGCATCCAACAAAACTTTTGCTCTTAGCGCTAAAAAATCGCTTACTTCCATTACCACATCGTCGTAACTTGGATCATTTTGCATATTTTGCGGCGATCCGCGCATATGCATCAAACACACTCCTACCTTGCTTGCGGCCACAATTTCAATCGCGCCGTCTTCTTGCAGCGCGCGCACGTCGTTGACCATAGTCGCTCCGGCAGCAATTGCAGCGCGCATTACTGCAGGTTTGTAGGTATCAATCGAGATGGGGATATTGCTTTGTTTTGCTAACTGCTCAATCACAGGAATCACACGATCAAGCTCTTCTTGCAACGGCACGGGAACTGCTCCGGGGCGAGTGGACTCACCTCCAATATCGAGTATGTCTGCGCCTTCAGCCACCAACCTCAATCCGTGAGCGATGGCGTTTTGTGCAGAAACGAATAGACCCCCGTCAGAGAACGAATCAGGAGTGACGTTAATGATGCCCATCACTTGCGGGCGGTTGAGATTAAGTTGGAAGTGGCCGCAGGAGAAAAACATTTAGAAGAAGGGGTAAGAGAATAGAAGGGAAATCATTTTACCCTTACTCCTCTCTTCTTCACCCCTTACCGCATTTAAGTTTCCTGCGCGGGTTTGCTGGAAATATTCACCGTCACGCCAGATGCATCACCGTCCGAGGGTGGTGTTGTCGGTTTTACCGTCGGGGGCTTGGGTGGGCGTGGAGCCTTGCCAGCCATAATGTCATCTATCTGCTCAGCATCGATGGTTTCCCATTCCAAAAGAGCTGCGGTCATTGCCTCAACTTTGTCACGATTTTCTTCCAGCAATTTGCGCGCTAAAGCATATTGCTGATCTATGATGCGGCGAATTTCCGCGTCCACCTTTTGCATAGTGGCTTCGGACACGTTTTTGGTACTGGTCACCGAGCGACCAAGAAATATCTCGCCCTCGTTTTCGCCATACACCATAGGCCCCAGTGCGTCAGTCATGCCATAGCGCGTCACCATATCGCGCGCAAGCTGTGTGGCGCGTTCAAAGTCGTTAGATGCGCCGGTCGTCATTTGCTTCATAAATACTTCTTCAGCAATACGCCCGCCAAACATCACGGCGATGCGGTTCATCAAAAAGTCGCGGTCATAAGAATAACGATCTTCAGTTGGCAACTGCATCGTCACTCCCAAGGCGCGGCCGCGCGGAATGATGGTGACTTTGTGCACCGGATCGGTTTTGGGTAACAGCTTGGCAACTACGGCATGACCTGACTCGTGATAAGCGGTGTTTTTCTTCTCTTCCTCGCTCATTACCATGCTGCGGCGCTCAGCGCCCATCATGATTTTGTCTTTGGCTTTCTCAAAATCATCCATATCCACCACGCGCTTGTTAAAACGAGCGGCAAACAAAGCAGCCTCATTGACCAGATTGGCCAAATCTGCACCAGAAAACCCCGGCGTACCACGGGCAATAATATCGGCCTTCACATCGGTATCAATCGGCACTTTACGCATGTGCACCAGCAATATTTGCTCACGACCACGGATGTCCGGCAGCGGTACGACCACTTGACGGTCAAAACGACCCGGGCGCAGCAACGCAGGGTCTAGCACGTCAGGACGGTTAGTAGCCGCGATCACGATGACGCCAACGCTGGCTTCAAAACCATCCATTTCCACCAGCATCTGGTTAAGAGTTTGCTCACGCTCGTCATTGCCACCGCCTAACCCAGCGCCACGTTGACGGCCTACGGCATCAATTTCATCGATAAATATGATGCAAGGAGAGTTCTTTTTGGCTTGCTCAAACATGTCGCGCACACGGGCCGCACCTACACCGACGAACATTTCAACGAAGTCTGAACCGGAAATACTGAAAAATGGCACTTTGGCTTCGCCAGCAATAGCTCGCGCCAGCAACGTTTTACCGGTACCAGGATTGCCCACCATCAACACACCACGCGGGATTCGTCCGCCCAGCTTTTGGAATTTTCCGGGGTCACGCAAAAATTCGACTAATTCGGAAACTTCTTCTTTGGCCTCGTCACAACCAGCGACATCAGCGAATGTCACTAAATTATTTTCTTCATCCAACAAACGTGCTTTGCTCTTGCCGAACGAAAACGCGCCCCCTTTACCACCGCCTTGCATCTGACGCATGAAGAATACCCACACACCGATAAGCAACAACATCGGGAACCAAGACACAAAGATACTCATCAACAAAGAAGGCTCTTCTGGCGGTTTAGCCTCTACCGTAACGCCATTCTTTAGCAAATCCGACACCAGCCACATATCAGGTGGGGCGTAAGTAGTGAAGCGCTTCCCATCACGCCCTTCGGCTCGTAGAACATGACCTTCAATGCTGACGCGCGAAATATTACCCTGTTTGACCTCAGCCAAAAACTGGGAATAAACGACCTGATTGTCGGTGCTGGCTTTGCCCCCAAACTGGTTAAACACGGACATCAACACCAGCGCCACCAACAACCAAATGGCGATATTTCTCATGACGTTATTCAAAATAGTCTCTTTTCCAAAAAAGATGCTTCATTCTAAACCGAAATTATGCTTTTCGCTTTAGCCCTAATAAGTAAACCTCACTACTGCGGTCGCGCGAGGCCTTGGGTTTGCGTGTTGCCACTTTATCAAAATGTTGTCGCATATTCTTTACTGCGTCGTCGAAGCCTTCGCCAATAAACATTTTGACTACAAAATTGCCACCTGGTTGCAGCCATTTCAAGGCAAATTCCAACGCCAGTTCACCGAGATGATTGGAGCGCATCTGATCCACCAGATCTATGCCACTCATATTGGGTGCCATGTCGGAAATTACAAGGTCTATCGGTTGGCCATTTAAGCTAGTTTCAAGCGTTGCCAAAACCGTATCTTCAGTAAAATCCCCCTGGATAAACTCTACCCCACGCAAATCCTGCATCTCAAGCATATCCAGCGCGATAACGCGCCCTTTTTCTTTCAATCGCTCCACTACCACTTGCGACCAACTCCCCGGTGCCGCCCCTAAATCCACCACTGTGATGCCAGGGCGAATAAGCTTATCCTTGTCGTCCAACTCCATCAGCTTATAAGCCGCACGCGAGCGATAGCCATGCTTATTGGCGAGTTTGACGAACTCGTCGTTGAGATGCTCCCGCATCCAAGCTTTGCTGGTTCTAGTTCTTTTCAATTAGAGACGCACTTCAGTTGGTATAATTGCCACATGAAAACACTCAACTCCAAACAAATTAGCTATTTACGCGGCCTAGGCCACACCTTAAACCCTGTTGTGATGATAGGTGACAAGGGATTATCTGAAACCGTACTGCGCGAGATTGATATTAGCTTAAAGGCGCATGAACTGATAAAAATTAAGGTGATGGGCGACGACCGTGCGCTGCGGGTGAAAATGTTAGAAGAAATCTGCGAGAAATTAGCCAGTGTAGCGGTGCAACATATAGGCAAGCAGTTGGTGATCTATCGCCGCGCCGATAAGCCAAAAATTATCTTGCCTTAAAAATCAACGCCACGCCAAGCAAGCATTCCAGTAAATAAGCCACACTGGCAATGCCGTGCCAGTGAGCAAAGCGGTCAGCAAACACGCTTTTCATCACGTCTGCCGCGCCCGCTTGAGCTTTTAAGTGCGCCAGAATTGGCTGAATACCGAATTGCCCAGCCAATATCAACAGCAACATGGCCGCCACTATCCAAAAATAACCGTGTTTGAATGTTTGCAAGCCAAACACACTTAAACGGTGAATCAGCAGTATAAACGCCGCCATAATGCCAAAATAGGCCAGACGCGTGAAAATCGCACCCGCTAAATTCCCGGCTAATACCTTATCGGACACAATGTTGAATATCATCGGCGCAACCAGCCAACCCACCGCCCACAACGCCCCCACCCAAGCAACGAGAATCACCCAAGCGAACTGGTCGAGAGCCCTTTGCATCAGACGTAATTCACATCCACGATTTCGTAAGATCTCAAACCACCCGGTGCGAGCACTTCCGCCACATCACCGATAGACTTCCCTATTAATGCTCGGGCAATAGGTGATCCAACTGAAATTTTGCCTAGCTTGATGTCGGCTTCGTCGTCACCAACGATTTGATAGGTCACCGTGTCGCCGCTATCAGCATCTTCCAAGTCTATAGTCGCACCAAATACGCAACGTCCATCAGCATCCAAAGTGCTGGGATCTATAATTTGCGAGTTGGAGAGTTTGGCTTCAATCTCGGCAATACGCCCTTCCACAAAGCTTTGACGCTCTTTGGCAGCATCATATTCAGCGTTCTCTGAAAGGTCGCCTTGCGCTCTTGCCTCAGAAATGGCCGCGATCACACTGGGGCGTTCTACGCTTTTGAGTTGCAGCAATTCAGCACGCAATTGTTCCGCGCCAAGCACGGTTAAAGGGAATTTGTTCACTTCTATTTCCTATAAAAACAAAACCACACCGCAATATGCAGCGTGGTTTTTTCGTTGACTCGATAATAGTACTAGTTGAGTTTGCGATGCAAGCTTTGCAAGCTTTCCACCGTCAAATCCTGCATATGTCCCATGCCAGCACAGGCCGCTTTAGCTCCCGCCAGGGTAGTGTAATACGTTACTTTTTGCTGTAAAGCGCTACGCCGTATGGTGTAGGAATCTTGCGTAGCACGTTTGTCTTCTACTACATTCACAATAAAACTGATTTCGCCATTTTTAATCATGTCCACGATGTGTGGACGACCCTCAGTGACCTTATTAACCTGCGTAACCGTCAACCCGGCCGCAACTAGAGCAGCGGCGGTACCGCGAGTGGCGACGAGCTGGAACCCTAGCTTATCAAGCGCTTGTGCAATTTCCACTACTTTTTGGTGATCTTCGCGCCGCACGCTGATAAACGCTTTACCCCCCGTTGGCAGTTTGGTACTTGCACCCAGCTGCGACTTCACAAACGCTTCGGCAAAGGTTGTACCCACACCCATTACCTCGCCTGTAGACTTCATTTCCGGGCCAAGAATAGTATCCACACCAGGGAATTTGATAAACGGAAACACGGCTTCTTTCACTGAGTAATACGGCGGAATGATTTCAGTCGTCATGCCCTGTGTTTTGAGCGACACACCAGTCATGCAACGCGCCGCGACTTTTGCCAACTGGTAGCCACAAGCCTTAGACACGAAAGGTACGGTTCGCGAGGCTCTGGGATTCACTTCCAGCACATAGACAATCTCGCCTTGAATAGCAAATTGCACATTCATCAAGCCAACTACACCTAGGGCATGTGCCATCACCACAGTTTGACGACGCAATTCGTCTTGCATTGATGCTGACAAACTATACGGAGGTAAGGAACAGGCCGAATCACCTGAGTGCACACCCGCCTGCTCGACGTGTTCCATAATGCCGCCGATAAGTACGTCAGTGCCATCACAGATAGCATCTACGTCAACTTCTGTCGCGTCATTGAGGAAACGATCCAACAGTACTGGCGATTCGTTAGAAACCTTCACCGCCTCGCGCATGTAGCGTTCCAATTCGGATTGCTCCTGTACGATTTCCATAGCGCGACCACCCAGCACGTAGCTTGGTCTCACCACCAGTGGGTAGCCAATTTCAGCAGCCAGACGCAAGGCTTCAGCTTCGGCTCTGGCAGTACGGTTTGGTGGTTGTTTCAAACCTAATTGATGCAACATCTGCTGGAAACGTTCGCGGTCTTCTGCGCGGTCTATAGCATCCGGGCTGGTGCCTATAATCGGCACACCGGCTTTTTCCAGATCTCGCGCCAGTTTCAGAGGGGTCTGGCCGCCATATTGCACGATCACGCCTACAGGTTTTTCTACAGCGACGATTTCCAGCACGTCTTCCAACGTCAACGGTTCGAAATAGAGGCGGTCCGATGTGTCGTAATCGGTTGAAACGGTCTCCGGATTACAGTTGACCATGATGGTTTCATAGCCGTCCTCACGCATGGCAAAAGCTGCATGGACGCAACAGTAATCAAACTCAATCCCTTGCCCGATACGGTTAGGCCCGCCCCCCAGCACCATGATTTTCTTCTTGTTCGTGGGCTTGGCCTCACATTCTTCTTCGTAGCTGGAATACATGTAAGCGGTAGACGTAGAAAACTCCGCTGCGCAGGTATCTACACGCTTATAAACCGGTCTAACCTTCAAGGCATGACGAATAGCGCGCACTGCGTGCTGATCTGTACCCAACAACTTAGCTAAGCGACGGTCTGAAAAACCACGGCGCTTGAGTTGAAATAACTCATCCTTGCTCAATGACCCTAATGCACGACCTTTTAGTGCCTGCTCACGCTTGATAATGTCTTCGATCTGCGCCAAGAACCAAGGGTCTATGCTGGAGTGCGAAAATATTTGATCTGCAGTCATGCCCACACGGAAAGCGTCGCCCACATACCAAATACGCTCAGGTCCGGGTTCACCCAATTCTTTTTCAATCAAATCTTGATCCGTGGTTTTTTCATCCAGCCCATCCACGCCAACTTCCAGACCGCGCAGTGCTTTCTGGAACGATTCCTGGAAGGTACGCCCGATCGCCATCACTTCACCTACGGATTTCATCTGCGTCGTCAGACGAGAATCGGCTTGCGGGAATTTTTCAAAAGCAAAGCGTGGGATTTTGGTGACCACATAGTCAATTGAAGGCTCAAACGAAGCCGGCGTCGCTCCACCGGTGATCTCGTTCTTGAGCTCATCCAGCGTATATCCTACCGCCAGCTTTGCGGCGACTTTAGCAATAGGGAAACCTGTAGCCTTGGAAGCCAATGCCGAAGAGCGCGACACGCGCGGATTCATCTCGATGACAATCATGCGCCCGTCATTGGGGTTGATGGCAAATTGTACGTTAGAGCCACCGGTATCCACGCCAATCTCACGCAACACCGCCAGCGAGGCGTTACGCATAATTTGATACTCTTTGTCGGTCAGCGTCTGCGCTGGTGCTACCGTGATGGAGTCCCCAGTATGGACGCCCATCGGGTCGAGATTTTCAATAGAGCAGATGATGATGCAGTTGTCGGCGCGATCGCGCACCACTTCCATCTCAAACTCTTTCCAGCCCAACAACGATTCTTCAATCAGCAACTCGCTGGTGGGCGATGCATCCAAGCCACGCTCACAAATAGTGATAAATTCTTCGCGGTTATAGGCGATGCCGCCACCAGAACCGCCCATGGTAAATGAAGGGCGAATAATGGTGGGAAAACCAATCCCGGCTTGCACCTGCAACGCTTCTTCCATGCTATGCGCCATAGCAGAACGAGCGGAGCCGAGACCTATCTTGGTCATGGCTTCTTTAAATTTTTGCCGGTCTTCTGCTTTGTCTATGGCCTCTTTCGACGCACCGATCAACTCCACATTGTATTTTTTCAACACGCCATGCTTGTCCAAATCCAAGGCGCAATTCAGCGCGGTTTGTCCGCCCATGGTGGGCAGCAAGGCGTCGGGACGCTCTTTGGCGATAATTTTTTCGACGACTTGCCAGGTCACCGGCTCTATGTAAGTCGCATCCGCCATTTCCGGGTCGGTCATGATGGTGGCAGGGTTAGAGTTCACCAGAATCACTCGATAACCTTCTTCACGGAGCGCCTTACAGGCTTGCGCGCCGGAATAGTCGAATTCGCAGGCTTGGCCGATAACGATAGGCCCTGCGCCGATAATGAGAATGCTCTTAATGTCTGTACGTTTTGGCATGTTGGTTCTTATCGTTTTTGGCTACGCATCAGGTCTATAAAACGGTCGAACAAATAACTCATCTCCGTTGGTCCTGGGCTGGCTTCGGGGTGGCCCTGAAAACTGAATGCAGGCTTGTCGGTACGGGCGATGCCTTGCAGGCTGCCGTCGAACAACGAGATATGCGTGGTCTTGATGTTAGCCGGAAGCGTCGCCGCATCCACAGCAAAACCGTGGTTTTGGCTTGTGATGAACACGCGCTTGTCCTCGGTATCCTGCACCGGATGGTTAGCGCCATGGTGGCCGAACTTCATCTTGATGGTTTTAGCACCGGAGGCCAATGCGAGCAATTGATGACCTAGGCAAATACCAAAAGTGGGGATGCCTTTGTCTACCAAGGTTTTGATGGCAGAAATAGCGTAATCGCAAGGCTCCGGGTCACCGGGACCATTGGACAGGAAGATGCCGTCTGGATTTAGCGCCAACGCTAGATCGGCAGTCGCTTGTGCGGGCAGCACGGTGACCTTGCAGCCACGACTGCTCAGCATACGCAGGATGTTGCGCTTAACGCCATAATCGAAAGCCACCACGTTGAACTGCGGCGCTGTTGGTGGCACAAAGCCCTTACCTAAAGCCCACTCACCCTCTTGCGAAACATAAGAGTCTTTGACGGAAACCACCTTGGCCAGATCCATGCCCGACAAACCCGGGAAGCCGCGCGCAAGCTCCAGCGCCTTGGCCTCATCCACCTGACCGGCCATGATGCACCCAGCCTGGGCACCTTTTTCACGCAGCAAGCGGGTCAGTTTGCGCGTGTCAATATCGGCAATGGCGACAAGATTGTTAGCAGCCAAATACTCTGAAAGTGACTGATGGCTACGGAAGTTGCTGGTGAGTAAGGGCAAATCGCGTATCACCAAACCGGCGGCGTATACCTTGCCGGATTCTACATCTTCGACATTCACGCCGTAATTGCCGATATGCGGGTAGGTCAGCGTAACGATCTGTTTGGTGTAGGAAGGGTCGGTGAGAATTTCCTGATAACCGGTCATGGCGGTGTTAAACACCACCTCGCCCACGGTATGGCCTGAAGCGCCAATTGCAATGCCTCGAAACACAGTTCCATCTGCGAGTACGAGCACGGCTGGCATGTGTTCAGACACGGTAACCCCTTGTGTTTATTGTATTTTTGTATTTACAGCACTGGACATACAAAACGGGGCAAGCTCTGCGCTCACCCCGTTTTTACTGGTCGAATTATAGCTTAAGTCATGCCTTCAATCAACGCGAATAGATGTCATGACTTTTATTACTTAGCGATGCCGTCCGCCGGAACGATGCACTGCTCCGCCACGATTGCCCGAAGGG
This sequence comes from Methylophilales bacterium, assembly GCA_021414145.1. GTDB lineage: Bacteria > Pseudomonadota > Gammaproteobacteria > Burkholderiales > Methylophilaceae > CAILHX01. The sequence goes on from JAIOOY010000052.1 coordinate 9,678, forward strand.
CTTCCCGATGCAGGTCTAGCCGCTGGCCTTTGACCAGAGCTGGTTCTGGGTTGCGCCCTGTTACCATCATTGTCAGCACTGCGCGCAACATTATTCCCGCTTCTTGGTTGGCTTCGGCTATGACCTTGACGCTGGCCTCCGCCACGATTCTGCCCATTCAAAATAGGCTCCGGCTTGGCGTTCAAGTCAGGCTCAAATCCGGGAACAATCTCCTTAGGTAATTCACGCTTGGTGACACGCTCGATATCCTTGAGCAGCTTATGCTCATCCACACACACCAGCGAGATTGCCTCACCTTCGGAACCTGCACGACCAGTACGCCCGATGCGATGCACGTAATCTTCCGGCACGTTGGGTAGCTCGTAATTGACGACGTGAGGCAACTCGATGATGTCAATGCCGCGCGCCGCAATGTCGGTGGCGACCAGCACTTGCAGACTGCCATCCTTAAATTCCTTGAGCGCCTTGGTACGCGCGCTCTGGCTCTTGTTGCCGTGGATAGCCAAGGCCGGGATGCCGCCCTTATCCAGCTGTTCCGCCAAACGGTTAGCACCATGTTTGGTGCGTGTGAATACCAGCACCTGATGCCAGTTGTGCTCGGTGATGAGATGCGCGAGCAAGTCACGCTTCTTTTCACGGTCAACCAGATAGATCTTCTGTGAAATCAATTCCGCAGTAGCGTTGCGACGTGCCACTTCTATCATTGCAGGGTTATCCAGCAAGCTATCAGCCAAGGCCTTGATCTCGTCAGAGAATGTCGCCGAGAACAGCAGGTTCTG
>JAIOOY010000004.1 GCA_021414145.1 Methylophilales bacterium
AAACGCTCCAGATCATCTAGCGCATTTTGTGAGTACTCGATCCTTGCCATTTTTAGCGTTTAAGCGGCTCAGGCCTCATTGTGGATTTACCGCGAATTTTTGCTTTCAGGTAAGCGTGAACGCTATCCGCATCGTAGCTAATGCCGGTTTTCTCAAAGTGTTCTTTTGACGCAATGGCGCTTTGCAGGAATTCACGGCGTTTCTCGACGCGTTCGGTTTGCTCGGTGAGTGCTTCCACCATGAAAGCGTGAGGTGTTTTGCCAGCAGCTTCGGCAAGGACGCCGATGCGTTGTTTGAGGGTGTCGGGAAGTTTGAGGCTGGTGGTGACCATAGCAGGATGCTCCAAAGTTCAGGTGTCACTAAGGTAACACCATGTAATTTTTTGGTCAATGCGTCTTTCGTCATTCTGGCGTAGGCCAGAATCCAGTTCAGTCAATGGGCGCGGCCAGGGTTAAATTGACTTCATTGAACCTTGACTGGATTCCAGCCTCCGCTGGAATGACGGTGCTTAAGCTTGTAGCGGGGGTTCTTGCATCAGCGCCACCTGTTCCCGTAACTCCAACACCCTGTCTTGCCAGTAGTGCTGTGTGTTGAACCACGGGAAGGCCATGGGGAAGGCGGGGTCGTCCCAGCGCCGTGCCAGCCAGGCGGAGTAGTGAATCAGCCGCAACGTGCGCAAGGCTTCAATTAAATGCAGTTCGCGCGGGTGAAATTCGCAGAAGTCCTCGTAGCCCGCCAGCACGTCCGAGAGCTGGCGCGTCTGGTCGCCGCGCTCGCCGGAGAGCAGCATCCACAAGTCCTGTACCGCTGGCCCCATGCGGCTGTCGTCGAAATCCACGAAGTGCGGGCCAGAGTAATCGGCAGCATCCGTCCACAGTACGTTGCCGGCATGGCAGTCGCCATGCAGACGGATTTTGGTCACATCCCCGGCGCGGTCGAAGGCGGCGCGAACGCCATCCAGGGCCTGAGCCACGATGCTTTGCCAAGGCTCCAGCAGGTCGGGTGGGATGAAGTTGTGTTGCAGCAGGTAATCGCGCGATTCCTCGCCGAAATTTTTGATGTCTAGGGTAGGGCGGTGTTTGAATGATTGCAGCGCGCCCACGGCGTGGATACGGCCGAGAAAACGCCCCATCCATTCCAGCGTATCGGGGTTGCCCAGTTCCGGCGCACGGCCGCCTTGCTTGGGGAATACCGCAAAACGAAAGCCCAGCGCGTGGTGCAGGGTGGTGCTGTCGATGACTAGAGGGGGCACGACGGGAATCTCGCGGTCGGCGAGTTCCTGAGTGAAGGCGTGTTCTTCGAGGATGGCGTCATCACTCCAGCGTTCCGGGCGGTAAAATTTGGCGACCAGTGGAGGATTCTCTTCGATGCCGACTTGGTACACGCGGTTCTCATAGCTGTTGAGCGCCAGCAGATGCCCGTCGCAGCGCAGGCCAATGTTCTCCAACGCGGTCAATATCGTGTCAGGAACAAGCTCGCTAAACGGATGATTTGCGGGGTTCATGCGCTTCATTGTACAGGGCATCGTGTATCATTCTAGGCATAAAAATATCGGAATTAGACGATGGGCATGATGCGCAACGCGCCGCGCCGGATAGCGCGGTTTGTCTCACAGATGAGAGACGGCATACCGGAAGTGGACGTGAGCGAACAGGACGGCGTGCGCTCGCTACATTTGGGGAGCAACACGGTGCAAAGCTCGATGCGGGTTTCTGCGCCTTTTGACCTGGAAGTCACCTATACGCGCGGCATGATGTGCTTTCTGCTGTTCACCAAAGTGGCCAAGACCGTGCTGGTGATAGGCTTGGGTGGCGGCTCAATACCCAAATTCATCCACCACTATATGCCAGAAATACACACCACGGCGGTAGAGCTGAATCCGGCGGTGATCGAGGCGGCGCGCAATCAATTCTTTCTGCCGCCGAATAACGAGCGCCTGGAGGTGATTGCCGCGGATGGTGCGGTGTACATCAACGAGCGTCTGGAAACACACGATGTGATCATGCTGGATGCCTATGACAGCAAAGGTTTGGCGGAGGATCTAAGTTCGCAGAATTTTTATGACCACTGCCACCGTGCGCTGACGGCGGACGGTATTCTGGTGGTGAATCTGTGGGGCAGTGACAAGAATTTTGACCTGTATGTGCAGCGTATGCAGCATAGCTTTGACGGCGCGGTGCTGATATTGCCCACCGGGCACCCCGGCAATATCGCGGTGTTTGCCTTCAAGCGCCACGCAGGGGATTTGCGTCTGGCGAGTTTGCGCGAGCGTGCGAAGAAGCTGGAAGCGGATCTCAAGGTGGAATTCAGCGAGTTTCTCAAGCGCTTGATCGATTACAACGTGCATTCCGTGAATCGTTTGATCGTGTAGCCGCGGTACAATGCGGTGAACCATTCCGAGCTTTACTCAACATGCAAAATCAATATTTCGCTACTTGCCCACGCGGCCTGGAAGCGCCTCTGCAAGCCGAACTAAGCGCAATCGGCGCACAGAAAATCAACCCCGTAGATGGCGGCGTGGGCTTTTCCGGTGATCTGGCACTGGTCTATCGCGCCAATCTGGAAAGTCGCGTCGCTACGCGCATTTTATGGCGCGTCGGGAGTTGCCGTTATCAAACTGAAGACGACATCTTCAAAGCCGCGCTTGCCCTGCAGTGGCCGAGTTGGTTTGATGTCAGTCGCACCATCATGGTTAAAGTCACCGCGGTGAAATGCCCGCTCAAGAGTCTGGAATTCATCACGCTGCGCATCAAAGATGCGATCTGCGACAAATTCCGGGAAAAAGGCGGCACGCGCCCCAGTGTGGATACGCGCGAGCCGGATGTGCGCATCCATGCTTACCTCACCTTTGACGAGTGCCAGTTCTATGTGGATACCTCCGGCGCAGCGCTTTACCAGCGGGGTCATCGGCAAGCCAGTGTAGATGCGCCTTTGCGTGAAAACTTGGCGGCGGGCATTTTGAAGTTGACCGGCTGGAATCCGGGTAGCCCGTTGCTCGACCCCATGTGCGGCAGCGGCACATTTTTGATCGAGGCTGCTCTGATGGCGCTGGATATTGCGCCGGGCTTGAAGCGCAGCTTTGGATTTGAGAGGCTCAAGAACTTTGATACCAAGGCCTGGGATGGTATCAAACAGGCGGCACAGAAGCGTGTGAAGCCAGCAACGCCCATGCCTTTGTTCGGTAGTGATGTAGATTTCAGATCCGTGCGTGCGGCCCGCCAAAATCTGGAAGCGGCGGGGCTTTCCAACGTGGTGCAGATTCAGGAAATGGACGTTCTGAAAGTGTCCGCGCCCGCATTGGCTAAAGGCGTGACCGGCACATTGCTCACCAACCCGCCGTATGGTGAACGTATTGGTGACGAGGATGAATTGGGTGACTTGTACCCGCAGATTGCCTCGGCATTGAAAGCTAATTTCGCCGGATGGAATGCGTTTTTTCTGACCAGCGATTTGCGTATGCCCAAGTTGATGCGGCTCTCACCTTCAAGAAAAACACCGCTGTTCAATGGCCCGCTTGAGTGCAGGTTGTTTGAGTTTCGTATGGTGGCGGGGAGCAACCGCAAGGAGGCGAAAATTGAGTCATGATCGTTTGGAGGCCTTGCTTGCTCGGTTGAGAGAGTTTGTGCGCGAGCGTGACTGGGAACAGTTTCACTCACCCAAGAATCTGGCGATGGCGATGATCGTCGAAGCCGCCGAGCTGGTAGAACATTTTCAGTGGGCGACCGAGAAAGAAAGCCAAGATTTAAGCGCTGAGAAGCGGGAGCAGGTGGCGCATGAACTTGCCGATACTTTTGTGTACTTGCTGAGAATTGCAGACGTGCTGGGGATAGACCTCATTGATGCCGCCCATGCCAAGATAGACTTGAACGCCAAAAAGTATCCGGCGGAGAAAGTGCGGGGCAGTAACGCCAAATACACGGAATATGAGTAGTCCCTTGGCTGACCAAAACGTGCAAATTCCGGATTGTCGCCAGTGTGTGCATTACTACATCACTTGGGATACCAGCTTTCCCAATGGTTGTCGTGCGATGGATTTCAAAAGTAAACGATTGCCACATCTGGATGTGCTTGAATCCAATGGCCAGTACTGCATGACTTTTGAGCCCAAGCCGGATAACCGCTCTTAAGATCGAGGTCGTCGCGGTCAGAATTCACATTATTACCCTAGGCAATTTCCGGTAAAATCCAAGGTATGAATTCCCCGTCTTTTGTTCACCTGCGATGCCATAGCGAATACTCCGTGGTGGATGGCATGGTACGGGTTGATGACTACGTCAAACGTGGCCTTGATGACCACATGCCAGCACTGGCACTCACCGATTTATCCAACCTTTTTGGCGCGATCAAATTCTATAAATCCTCGCGTAAATCGGGCATCAAACCCATCGTGGGTTGTGACTTGTGGCTTGAAAATGAGAGCAACCGCGACCAGCCTTTTCGCTTGCTATTACTGTGTCAAAACCATGCTGGTTATTTGCGCCTTTGTGACTGGATTACCCGCGCCTATACCCTGAACCAACACCGCGGCAGACCGGAGATCAAGCGCGCATGGCTGGAGGAGGGATCGGAAGGGCTGATACTACTTTCTGGCGCGATGATGGGCGATGTGGGGCAGGCGCTTCTCTCTGGCAATGACGCTGCTGCAACTAAGCTGGCACGAGGCTGGAGCGCGCTATTCCCTAATCGTTTTTACATTGAGTTGCAGCGTGTGGGGCAGGAGCAGGAATCACTCTATGATGCCAAAGCGCTGGCGCTCGCAGCAGATTTGGAATTGCCACCCGTTGCTACGCATCCGGTGCAGTTTTTAGATACTGAAGATTTCAAGGCACACGAAGCACGGGTGTGCATTG
>JAIOOY010000005.1 GCA_021414145.1 Methylophilales bacterium
TGGTCTAGGCCATCATCGTGGAATTCGTCGGCGCACATGCGTAAGCCTACGCAAAAGTCACTTCCCACAGCATCACGTACTGCTTGTAGCACTTGCAAGCCAAAGCGCATACGGTTGGTCAAACTGCCACCATATTCATCGTCACGCTGGTTGGTGCGTGGGCTCCAGAATTGGTCAATTAGGTGCTGATGCGCAGCGGAGATTTCGATACCGTCCATGCCAGCCGCTTGAACGCGTTTGGCTGCGGCAGCGAAATCGCCAATAATCCGGTTGATTTCTTCGATTTCTATCGCTTTGGCGTTGCCTCTATGTACTGGCTCACGCACTCCGCTAGGCGATACCAGATGCGGCCACGGATCACCTGCGAATGCTGAGCGCCGCCCCATGTGGGTGGCTTGAATCATGATTTTGCTACCGTGCCTGTGCATGGCTGTGGCAAGTTGGGATAGGGGTTCAATCACGCGGTCGGTGGTGAGGTTGACAGGTTTCCATGAACCTTGAGGAACATCCAATGAAACCGGGCTGGAACCACCGCAGATGGCCATGCCAAGTCCCCCCTTGGCTTTTTCTTCGTAGTATTTGATGTAGCGCTCGCCTGGCATGCCACCGGATTCAGCATAGACTTCAGCGTGAGCGGTACTGTAAATACGATTAGGGAGCAGTAGCTTGCCTAAGGTGATGGGGGTGAAAATATGCGGGTATTGCATGGAGTTCTCCTACTTAACTAACAAGCGACCACGTTGATGGCCAAGCCCCCTAGCGCGGTTTCCTTATATTTGCTCTGCATATCCACGCCAGTCTGACGCATGGTTTCAATCACGGCATCCAGAGACACAATATGCCCACCCTCGTGCATCATCGCCAACCTCGCCGCATTAATCGCTTTTACGGCACCCATGCTATTACGCTCTATGCAGGGGATTTGCACCAAACCGCCTATGGGGTCGCAGCTCATACCGAGGTTATGTTCCATGGCAATCTCGGCGGCGTTTTCAATTTGTTCATTATTCGCCCCTAAAACGGCAGCCAGACCGCCAGCCGCCATGGAACATGACACGCCGATTTCTCCCTGACAGCCCATCTCAGCTGCGGAGATGGACGCATTTTTCTTATACAGCATGCCGATTCCCGCTGCAGTGAGCAGGAATTTGATGATGTTATCTTCAATCTCTTTTTGTGACCGCATCTGCTGGCAAAAACGTATGAAATAGCTCAGCACCGCAGGGATTACTCCAGCCGAACCATTTGTAGGGGCGGTGACCACGCGCCCGCCACAGGCATTTTCTTCGTTCACGGCAATTGCGAAAGCGCTGACCATGTCCATCGCCTGAAAATCGGATGATAGTTTGCCGCCCACGGTGCTGGCTTGCTGATAGATGCGATGAGCGCGGCGTTTGACGTTGAGGCCGCCGGGCAACGTTCCTTCTGCTTTTAAGCCGCGTTCAACGCAGTCGTGCATCACTTTCCACACTTGTAGCAGCTTGGCACGGAGCGTCACGGCATCAAAATACTGCAACTCGTTTTGCCACATCATCTCTGCGATGCTTAAATTCTGTTGATTGCCCATCAGTAGCAATTCTTCAGCGTTGCCAAAGGCGTGGGGCGCAGGTTTGGTGGTTTTAAGCGCGGTGCTGCTGACGATCTCATCAATATCCAACACCGCTCCGCCACCGATAGAAAAGTAAGTGTTTTGGTATAGGAGTTCGCCCGCCGCACTGTAGGCTTGCAACACGATGCCGTTAGAGTGCTGTGGCAAGCTGTGGTGGCGGTGAAACATCAAGTCTGTGGCCGCATCAAACGCGATCTCATGCTGCCCCATCAGTGTGACACGACCTGAGTTTTTAATAGATTCAATCAGCGCCCCGATGGCCAGCGGATCAACGCTTTCCGGCAGTGCGCCAGTCAAACCAGCCAGCACCGCTCCATCCGTGCCATGTCCAATGCCGGTGAGGGCGAGCGAGCCATATAGGTGGATTTGTATGCGTGTGGTTTGGCTTAAATAGTGCTGATGTTCCAGTGTGGTCATGAAGCGATTCACCGCCAGCATAGGCCCCACGGTGTGCGAACTGGAGGGGCCAATGCCGATGCGGAACACCTCGAACACGCTGTAATTCATGACTGTTTTGTTATACCGAAGCCATAAGGCAGGGCGCTGCGCTCTAAATAACGCCAGATATAATCTGCAAAGCTACGACGGAAGATGAGGCAATAGCCCTCGTCCAAACGGTGTAAAAATACGCTGGCTTTACCAAACGTCGAACCGACCACTTTATTTGCGCTGAGTTTGTGCAGGTCATACACCGTGCAATGCTGTAACACCTCATCTGCATTGCGGCCTTGCACCACAACAGATGTAAATCCTCCTGAATTATCAACCACTTGTGCATGGATTTCAGAAAGTTCGCGTTCTAGTTTTGACTGTAACTCGGGGCGTTGCGCGCGCTCGCAAACAATAAGCCATTCGTCAGGGGCTAGCCACAGGATAGAACCCCAAGAAGCGTATTCCATAGTACAGGGTTGAGTGGGTATCGCCACTCCTATTGCATTCTTTACCGCCGTTATAAAAGCCGCGTTTTGTTGATTGCCGCGAAGGCTGATGTAGCCCAGCAATGGAATTTCATTTGCCCAAACACTTTTACTGTCGTCCGCAACTGCGGCCATTGCAGCCAAGTTGAAGTGATGTAACGGCGATTGCATGCTGATGAGATTAGACATTATGGCGCGCTCCTTCTGCATCAACAAATATGCTTGATACCAACTTGACTTTCACTGCTTTGCCGCCCGCCCAGGCATAGAGGCTTTCACCATTTTCACGGCGCTTAAAGCCATCTTTTACCAAAGCTAGTGCAATACTGTGTCCTAAAAATGCGCTGTAATAACTGGAAGTGATGTGCCCCAGCATTGCCACGGGTGGTGGTTGGTCGGGGGATGCGATGATTTGTGCGCCTTCTTTCAATACAACCATTGGGTCTTCGGTGAGTAAGCCCACCAGCTGCTTTCTGTCGGTACGCGCCGTGTCCGACCTTGCCAATGAACGCTTGCCGATAAAGCTGTATGGTTTTTTCATGCTCACCGCCCACGCCATGTCTAGATCTATAGGCGTGACCGAGCCATCGGTCTCTTGACCGACGATGATGAAGCCCTTTTCGGCCCGTAACACATGCATGGTCTCAGTACCGTAGGGTGTGATGCCAAACTCTGCGCCTGCCATCATCAAGGCTTCCCATATGCCATTGCCATAACTGGCATCTACGTTGATTTCATACGCTAGTTCACCGGAGAAACTGATACGGAAAACTCTTGCTGCAGTGCCTGCTACCGTGCCATCACGCCAGTCCATGAATTTGAAATTGTCTTTAGATAAATCAATATCGCTGCACAGTTTGGCTAATACTTCACGACTTTTTGGCCCCACCAAAGCTGCGGTCGCCCAATGGTCGGTGACAGAAGTCATATACACTTCCAGCTCCGGCCATTCCGTCTGATGCCATTTTTCCAGCCATGTCATCACGCGACCAGCACCACCGGTGGTGGTGGTCATCAGAAAGTGAGTGTCCGAAATACAGGCGGTCACGCCGTCGTCCATCACCATGCCTGCTTCGTCCAGCATCAAGCCGTAACGGCATTTTCCGGGTGCTAACTGGCTCCAGGCATTGCTGTAGACACGGTTCAAGAATTCGCGCACGTCACGGCCACGAATATCAATTTTGCCCAGCGTTGAAGCATCCAGCATTGCCACGCCATTACGTGCTGCCAGGCATTCGCGGTTGACGGCGGCGTGCATATCTTCGCCATTTTTGGGGAAATACCAAGGCCGCATCCACTGGCCTACGGTCTCAAATTCAGCGCCATATTTCTCATGACTAGGCTGCATCGC
>JAIOOY010000078.1 GCA_021414145.1 Methylophilales bacterium
GACAAAAACAAATTTTTCGCCAATTGCTGGCTGATGGTGGATCCTCCTGCGACGATCTTTCCTTTTTTAAGATTCTTATCGAATGCCTTTTCGATACCATCCCAGTCAAAGCCTTCGTGATCCACAAACTTTGCATCCTCCGCTACTATTACTGCGCGCTTGAGGTTGTTAGAGATTTTCTTATAGGGCACCCATTTATGTTTGATCTCGGCATCAGGGTTCTTGTCTTGGAGTATCTCTTCCTGAGCTTCCATAAAAGCACTTGAGCTAGGATTGTGATCCACCCACCACCACACGTGCATCAATAACCAAAGCTGATACAACAGAATAAACACCAGCAGCGCTAAAACTACGCGCCACCATAAAGTACGTTTACTTTTCCTCATTTCCGCAAGCTAGCAATCACCGGTGCGGTTTGTGGCCTTACTCCTCGCCACACATAAAAAGCTTCTGCTGCTTGCTCAACCAGCATGCCCAGTCCATCAGCGATTATTGCAGCGCCCTGCTCACGGGCAAACGCCATAAACGGGGTTTCGCGACCATACATCATGTCGTAGGCTAGCGCACCGGATGAAAAGATGCGTTCAGGTAAAGGTGGCAATTCATCTATCAAACTACTGGAAGTGGCGTTGATGACGATATCGAACTGTGTACCTACCAGCGCCGCATAACTCCTAGATTGCACACCTTGTGGCAAGGTATCCGCCAACTGTTGAGCACGGCCAAGGTTGCGATTGACGATAGTCAGCGCAGCGCCCGCCAGCTTTAGCGGCAATGCCGCACCATAAGCCGCGCCACCCGCTCCCATCAACAACACCTGCTTGCCTTGCAGCTCGCAGTCCAGATTGCGCATAATGTCGGTGACCAGCCCGACTCCATCTGTGTTATCGCCCAAGGCATTCTGCCCTTGAAATTTGAGTGTGTTCACTGCCTTGGCCGCTTGCGCGCGTGGTGTGAGTTGCCCGCCCAGTTGAAAAGCCTCGAACTTGAAAGGCACGGTGACACTACAGCCTTGATACCCTTCGTCACACAGGCGTTTTACGGTATCTGCAAAGTTTTGCAAAGGTGCCAGAACCCGCTCGTAGCTTATGTCTTGTGCAGTCTGCTGTGCAAACGCCATATGAATCTCCGGCGATTTACTATGTGCAATAGGGTTGCCGATGACGGCGTACTTATCTGTCACTAATTACTCCAAGGAAGTTCGGCCTTCTTCCAGCCGTTAATATTGCCGCGCTGTTTGTTGGCATCAGCTTCACCCTCAAAGCCTTGCAGCACGTTGTAAGTCTCGTTATAACCCACTTTGTGTGCGGCATTGGCAGCGTTGTTAGAACGCCCGCCGGTGCGGCAGATAAACATTACCAGCGATTCTTTATCTATTTGCATTTGTAGCTGCGCTAGAAAATCCGGATTGGGCTTCCAGTCCGGATAAAACGCCCATTCGATATGAATGGCATTAGGAATGTACCCTACCAAATCCAATTCCTGACGACTACGCACGTCCACCAACTTGGCATGGGGAGCTTTTTGCAGCACTTCCCAAGCTTGCTCTGGGGTTAGTGCGCCTTCATATTCAACCGCACCCTTGTTGGCGGCGGCCTGCGCCAAGATTGCACTTAAAGATGACATTGCTTTCTCCTCAATCACGCTTTGAATCAAGTATACCCGCTCAACGAGGCAACACAATATGCACCAATTAAGTGCTTTTTTAATCAGCAGGCTTTATTGTGGTGCGCGTTTTTCCAGTTTTATTTCGTGCCAGCCTGTGGGAGAATGCGCCTTTACTAAACAGTAGGGGCTGGCATGTTTCATGCTAACTCATGCTGTGTTACTTTTTTAATTCCCCAACTAATTCAGGAGAGAAAGATGGCGGTCGCTGACGTTATAAAAATGGTGAAAGACAACGACATCAAGTTCGTTGACTTCCGTTTTACCGATACCCGTGGCAAGGAGCAGCACGTTTCCGTGCCAGTTTCAGCCTTTGATGAATCCAAGTTTACCGAAGGCCATGCTTTTGACGGTTCTTCTATTGCTGGTTGGAAGGGTATCCAAGCTTCCGACATGCTGTTGATGCCGGATCCTAACACCGCCAACATCGATCCTTTTTTTGATGAACCCACACTGATTTTAACCTGTGACGTGCTGGAACCATCCACTGGCCAAGGCTATGACCGTGACCCACGCTCTATCGCAAAGCGTGCTGAAGCACATCTAAAAGCCTCTGGCATTGGTGACACAGCTTATTTCGGTCCAGAGCCAGAATTTTTCATTTTTGATTCAGTGACTTGGAATGTGGACATGTCCGGCTCTTCTTGCAAGATCAATTCCGAAGAGGCCGCATGGTCATCCAGTGAAAAGTTTGAAGGTGGTAATACCGGTCACCGCCCAGGTGTTAAGGGTGGTTATTTCCCAGTGCCTCCAGTGGACTCCCTGCAAGACATCCGCTCCGCCATGTGCTTGGCGCTTGAAGAAATGGGCGTGCCCGTTGAAGTACACCACCATGAAGTGGCAACAGCTGGCCAATGCGAAATTGGTACTAAATTCGCACCACTCACGCAACGTGCTGACTGGACACAAATCCTCAAGTACGTAGTTACGAACGTTGCACATCAATATGGCAAGACCGCAACCTTTATGCCTAAGCCTATCGTTGGCGACAATGGATCCGGAATGCACGTGCATCAATCCATCTGGAAGGGTGGGAAAAATTTGTTCGCAGGAAATGGCTATGCGGGTTTGAGTGATTTTGCGCTGTATTACATCGGCGGCATTATCAAGCACGCACGTGCTTTGAATGCAATTACCAACCCTGGCACTAACTCTTACAAACGTTTGGTACCAGGCTTTGAAGCTCCGGTAAAACTAGCTTACTCTGCGCGTAACCGCTCTGCTTCTATTCGTATTCCTTACGTGCAGTCTGATAAAGCACGCCGCATTGAGGCACGTTTCCCAGACCCAATCGCCAACCCTTATCTGGCTTTCAGCGCTCTGATGATGGCGGGCTTGGACGGTGTGCAAAACAAGATCCATCCAGGCGAACCAGCGACTAAAGACTTGTACCATCTGACACCTAAGGAAGATGCCAAGATCCCAACAGTCTGCTCTAGCTTGGATCAAGCGTTGGAATACCTGCACAAGGATCGCAAATTCCTGACCCAAGGCGGCGTATTCTCCGACGAGTGGATTGATTCTTACATCGAGTTAAAGATGCAAGAAGTCACCCGTTTCCGTATGACTACACATCCGGTTGAGTTTGACATGTATTACAGCTGCTAAGATTGTTACTGCAAAATGAGAAAGGCGGAGATTTTTCTCCGCCTTTTTTATTGTAAACTTGCGACATGAAAACACTATTCTGGTTGCTGATACTGCTCGTTTCGGTTCAAGTAAATGCCGCTACCTGTCGCTACGTCAAAACTGACGGTGAAGTGCTATATGCCAATGTAGCCATACAAAATGCCAAAAAAGGCGCTTGTTTTGGCGCAGAAGACCCCGTGCCCGAAAAACCAAAATCCAAAAGTGCTAGCAAGAACTCTACGCCAGCGGACTTCCCTAAAGTAGATAATGCCACTCAGCAAGCCCGCGACGGTACGCGCAAGCAAATCCTGCAAAAAGAACTGGAAACCGAGCGCTCCGCCTTATCTCAAGCCCAATCTGCTAACAAGGCCGATGAAATAGGCATACATCAGCAAAACATTCAGATGCTGGAAAAAGAACTCACCAGCGTCAAATAACTGGCCTAGCTTTTGCTTATCATTAGGCCATGGTCAACTCAACCCCTTCTGCTTTCGCAGGATTAGAATATCTCGCCACAGCTGCTTTACTGCTGGATAGTGAAAGGCGCGTGGTTTATGCCAACCCGGCCATTGAGGTGGTATTTGACATCAGCCGTAGCCAAATTATTGGCATGCCGCTGCAACAAGTCTTCATCAACTCAGATCTGCTCGCCAGCGCAGTCAATAACGCACTGACCAACCACAGCCCTTACCGTGAGCATGAACTGCTGCTCACCACTTATCGCAACCACACGTTATCACTAACTTGTACTGTCACCCCTATCGACTCTGGCGATGCCAGCTTGATACTGGAATTTCAGCACATGGATCAATCCTTACGAATTGCGCGCGAAGAGCGCATGTTGATTCAGCAACAAGCGAACGCCGAGCTGTTGCGTAATCTGGCACATGAAATTCGCAATCCGCTGGGCGGTCTACGTGGTGCGGTACAATTGCTGGAGCACGAGTTGCCGCAACCTAACTTACGTGAATACACTCAGGTCATCATTAAGGAAGCCGACCGTTTGCAGCAATTGATGGACAGGATGTTGGCACCGCATCAAGTGCCGAAGTACGAACTCACCAACATCCACGAGGTACTGGAGCGAGTTCGCAGCCTGTTGCTGGCGGAATCCTCCAAGAGCATCACCATACAACGCGATTACGACCTGAGCCTACCTGAATTGGTGGGAGATAAAGAAAAGTTGATTCAGGCTGTACTCAACATTGCCAGAAACGCGGCACAGGCGCTACAGAAAAATGGCAGCATCACGCTGTTAACACGCGCCGAAAGGCAGGTAACTTTGTCTAAAAGACGTTATCGTGTCGCCATTAAGCTACAAATCATTGATGATGGCCCAGGCATTCCCGAACACATACGCGAACGTATTTTCTTCCCTCTCGTCTCAGGACGTGAAGGTGGTACAGGATTAGGGTTAACGCTGGCGCAAAACTTCATTACACAACATCACGGCATGATTGAATGCCAAAGCGTACCCGGAAATACCTGTTTCACCATTTTGTTACCCATTGAAAGCACGGCCATCAAGACCAAGTAGTAATCTTTAGGAAAATAGTTATGAAACCAATCTGGATTATTGACGACGATAAATCTATCCGCTGGGTGTTTGAAAAAGCCCTAGCGCGCACCGATTTCCCGTTCAAAACATTTGCCTCGGTGCCAGAAGCCCTCACCGCACTGGAAAGCTCTACGCCGCAGGTAGTAGTAAGCGACATCCGCATGCCTGGCGGCTCTGGCCTGGATTTCCTGCACGTCATCAAGCAAAAGTTACCCGATGTACCGGTCATTATCATGACCGCCTATTCTGATTTGGATAGTGCAGTAGCGGCGTTTCAAGGTGGCGCGTTTGAGTATCTGGCCAAACCTTTCGACGTAGATATCGCCGTAGACATCATTCGCCGCGCCGTGGACGAAAGTGAGCGAGACAACACGCAAAGCGATGCTGTAGAAGAAATGCCGGAAATCATAGGCCAAGCGCCCGCTATGCAAGAAGTGTTTCGCGCCATAGGCCGCTTGTCACGCTCCCATGCAACAGTACTTCTCAACGGTGAATCCGGTACCGGTAAGGAACTGGTGGCACTTGCTCTACACCGCCACAGTCCGCGCGCCGAAAATCCTTTCATCGCCATCAACACCGCCGCTATTCCCAAAGACCTATTGGAATCTGAATTGTTCGGCCACGAGCGTGGCGCTTTCACTGGCGCGCAAACCATGCGTCGCGGGCGCTTTGAGCAAGCCGACACCGGCACTTTGTTTTTGGACGAAATCGGCGACATGCCCGCAGACTTGCAAACCCGTTTACTGCGTGTACTGTCCGATGGTCAGTTCTACCGCGTCGGCGGCCACCAACCCGTCAAGGTCAACGTCCGCATCATCGCTGCCACCCACCAAGATTTAGAGGACCGCGTAAAACAAGGGCTGTTCCGCGACGATCTATTTCATCGCCTCAACGTCATCCGCTTAAGGCTACCACCCTTGCGTGAACGCCGCGAAGACATAGCGAATTTGGCACGACACTTCTTGCAACAAAGTGCACAAAAGCTCAGCGTAGAGTCAAAGAGCCTGATGCCAGCAGCCCTTAAATATCTCTCTACACTGAATTGGAGCGGCAACGTTCGACAACTGGAAAACGTTTGCCACTGGCTCACCGTCATGGCGCCTGGGCAAAATGTGGATGTTGCCGACCTGCCGCCAGAGCTACGTGAAGCCAGTGCCAGCGAGGTTGCCACGTCTAGCAATTGGATGGCCGTGCTGGAACAAGAACTCGCCACCATGCTGGGACGCAATGATCCCAATATACTGGAAACGCTGACTCACCAGTTTGAACGTACTTTGATCAGCAAAACGTTGGCACACACCGGCGGGCGCCGTATCGAAGCTTCGCAATTGCTGGGAATGGGCAGGAATACATTGACGAGGAAAGTGCAGGAATTAGGAATCGATGAGGGGTAAGACCCTAGGCAATCACGCCATGAGTCTTCAGTAATTCAAGCACTTTTTCCACACATTCCTCCAAGGGTAACGCGCCGGTATCTAGCGACAATTCCGGCGTTTCCGGCGCTTCGTAGGGTGACGAAATTCCGGTGAAGTCTTTAATCAACCCTTGCCGAGCTTTGGCGTACAAACCCTTAACGTCGCGCTGTTCGCAGATTTCCAGTGTGCAGTGACAATAGATTTCCAAAAAATCACCTTCATCCACCAGTGCGCGCACTTTGGCACGATCGGCCCGGAACGGCGAAATAAATGCGGTCAAGGCGATGGTACCGGCCTCAATAAACAACTTTGACATCTCCCCGATGCGGCGGATATTCTCAGCGCGATCTGCGGCAGAAAAACTCAAGTCCGAGCACAAGCCATGTCGTACATTATCACCATCAAATACGAAGGTACGGCATCCTAGCGCGTGCAAACGCCCCTCTACAGCATGCGCCAAAGTAGATTTACCTGCACCGGAAAGGCCGGTGAACCAAAGAATCACGCTCTTATGCTTATTCTGCTTGGCGCGGTCTGCACGGTTGACTAGTGATTGGTGCCAACGGATGTTGTTTTCGGTTGTCATGAGCACAATTGTAGCAGCCTCTGGTAAAGTAGCTCATGCCTCACAAAACGCCCATCTCCGTCCTCGTCCTCATCCACACACCAGACTTACAGGTTTTACTGCTGGAACGCGCTGATAAGG
>JAIOOY010000087.1 GCA_021414145.1 Methylophilales bacterium
CGAGGCGTCTGATCTGCTTGAAAGCATCACCTTCAGCGACTTTGAGCCACTCGAATACCACTGATTCGGTATTGGTCACAATGACTCCCGCGTGCTGCAACCGCTGTAACGCGTTATAGCAATGGTCTTCGTTGCGGGAAATCACCGCGTCTTCCACCACAAACACTTGCTTGCCACTCGCTTGTAGCTGCAAGGCGGTTTGCAACACGCAGATATGCGCTTCCATCCCAGCCAATACCATTTGTGGCCGGTCACCGCGAAGTTTCGCGCTAAATTTGGGTTCGTCACAACAGGAAAAACTGGTTTTTTCTATGGGTGCGCCGAGATGCTGGCTCAACTCAGGCAAGGTCGCCCCTAAGCCTTTAGGATATTGCTCGGTATGCAGTGCGGGGATATTCAACAGCTTGGCGGCTTGCAACAGAATGCCGCAGTTTTTGACGACTTTGGCCAGCGCTTCTTCGTCCATCACACTACATAGTTTTTGCTGCACATCAATAATCACCAAATGGCTTTGGCTTTCTTGATTGAGGGAACCTTTAATTAGAGGCTCCTGATTCATTCATGCCTAGCTTGATCACCGAAGTCATCCAGGTGTAGCGTGCTTCCAGCAAATCACGCTTAGCGCTGTAATACTGTTGTTGAGCGTTGAGTACGTCCACGCTGGTGCGCACGCCCACTTCATAACCTAAAGAGGTTGAATCCAAAGAACTCAGGCTGGATATCAGGGCTTGTTCATAGGCTTTGACTTGCGCCACAGCACTGGCCACGTTCAAATAGGCTTGGCGCGTATTCAAATCTGCCGTACGCCGTGCCAATTCTAGATCGTCCTGCGCTTTTAGCTGATTGGATACCGCTTCGCGCTCTTTGGAGGAAATAGACCCCCCTTGATACAACGGCACTTCCATCTTGATGCCAATAGTGAAATCTCGCAGATCGCTTCCGATGCCGTTAGTGCCGCCGTTAGAGCGGGTGTCGGTAACACTGGCCACCAAATCCACAGTGGGATAGTGGCCAGCATGAGCGCGCTCGACTTCTTGATTAGCCAATTGCACCGCTTGTTGCTGAATCTTGAGTGGTGGACTTTGTTGCTCGGCGATCTCCACCCACCCTTCCATAGACTGCGGTTGCGGAATCACTACATTCAGTTGTTCTTTGGCACTGGCGAGTTTTTCTGGCGCTTGTCCGGTAATGGCTTGAATAGAACGCAAGCGAATTTCCAGATCGTTCATCGCGGCAATTTCCTGCGCGATGAGTAAATCATATTTTGCTTGCGCCTCATGCACGTCGGTGATGGTGGCAGTGCCTACGTCAAAGTTGGCCTTGGCTTGCTCTAACTGGCGAACCGTGGCGGCCTTTTGCGCGACCAGCAAATCGATTTTATCTTGTGCCAGCAATACTTCAAAATAAGCAGTGGACGTACGTACCATCAGATCCAGCCTGGCCGCATTGAGCACATCTTCACCCTGTGCTACTTGAATCTTCGATTGTTCATATTGCGCGTCATTTTGTCTGTGATAGAGCGGATGATTGGCGCTAACGCTATAGGAAAAAGAACCGAAATTTTGCACCCCGCCACTAAACGGATTGGCTTTGCTGCCTTTATAGGTAATATCGGTGTTGCTTTCTTGTGCATTGGCGTTGAATGTCACCGTGGGCAAAGTCAGCGCCCGGCCTTGCACAAGTTTTTCTTGGATCGCCGCATGCGCGCTCTTGGCAGCGGCCCAGGTGGAATCTGCTGCTTGGGCTTGCTGGTAAATATCCATCAGCCCTTGCTTGCGGCCTTCTGCCATGGCCAATGGCGCTGTTGCCATCATCACCGCCAACAGGATCAGTTTTCTTTTCATGTTTTTTTCTCGAAATACATTCATTTCAATCACCGGCTAAAATGCAAAGCGCTCAGGTTGCGTTGCATTCATCAACGAGGGAACGCTGGTCTCAAACAAAGATACGCGGCGATACACCCCCGCTGACACGCAGTTTACCAGTATTGCTTCCATCGCTGGCGCTTCGCCCACCACGGCCAACAAGCGCCCACCTACCTTGAGTTGTTGTTCAAATGCCTTGGGCAAAATGGGCAAGGATCCGGTCAGCACAATCACATCAAAAACACCGTCCGTCCAACCGCGCGCGCCATCTCCCACCTCGAGGATGATGTTGGAAATGCCATGCACCACCAACTTTTGCGCAGCTGCGGCGCTCAATTCAGCATTCAATTCAACGCTGTAAACTTCCTTCGCCAACTTGGCCAGCAAGGCTGTCATATAGCCACTACCGGTACCTATTTCCAACACGCTATCGGTTTTTTTGATATCCAAAGCCTGCAACATGCGTGCTTCAAGTTTGGGCGAGAGCATGGCCTGACCATGCCCCAGGGGAATCTCCAGATCAGCAAAAGCCAAGCCTTGATAACGCTCTGGAACAAAATCTTCACGGGGAACCTTGTTGAGCAATTCCAACACCACTGGATCAAGCACTTCCCAGGTGCGAATCTGCTGTTCAATCATATTGAAACGCGCTTGCTCAAGATTCATGGAGTTATCCTATCACACAAAATTATTATTACACAATCAGTTAACATGCTTTTGTCATGCAAATACTTAAGCAAGTTTGGTGGCCTTGGGGATGGTCACACGAAACCATGCCGCATAAAGTGCTGGCAAGAATAATACCGTTAATATCGTTGCCACAGTAAGCCCACCCATAATGGCCACAGCCATAGGACCAAAGAAGGCGCTTCGGGTAAGCGGTATCATCGCCAAAATCGCGGCCGCCGCAGTCAATACTATAGGCCTAAATCGACGGATTGTGGATTCTACGATAGCTTCCCATTCCGGTTTTCCTGCCATTTTATCCTGGTCGATTTGATCCACCAAAATGACCGAATTACGCATAATCATGCCAGAAAGCGCGATAGTTCCCAACATCGCCACAAATCCGAAAGGCTTATCGAATACCAGCAAAAACAATGTCACCCCTATCAGCCCCAACGGCGCGGTAAGCAACACCAGCGCCACCCTCGAAAAACTTTGTAGCTGTATCATCAACAAGGTCAATACAGTGATGAGGAGCAAAGGCACTCCCGCCGCCACCGATTTGCCGCCTTTTGCCGATTCTTCCACCGCGCCGCCGGTTTGTAAATCGACCCCTAGCGGCAATTGCTCACGTATGGTTTTCAGCTTTTCCTCAATCTGCGCGGAGACCACCGGTGCTTGTATCTGACCCTGCAAATTGGCTCGGACGGTAATCGTGGTGACCCGATTGCGCCGCCATATCACACCCTCCTCAAAGCCATAGTTCACCTTGGCGATTTGCGATAAAGGGACACTCTTGCCAGATTGCGTGGGAATCATGAGATCCGGCAAGTGAGATAGATGCGTCCGCTCCATGGCACTGCCGCGTACCATCAAGTCTATACGTTCAATACCTTCACGATACTCGCTGACGTATATCCCCTGCATCGCCCCATTGAGAATATTGGCAATGTCGGCAGAACTAACACCCAGTAAACGCGCTTTGGATTGTTCAACTTCTACGCTCACCACTTTGCTGGGTTCTTCCCAATCCAGCTGCACTCCTGTGAGATTCGGGTTGGCGCGCATGATGTCTGCTATTTTGTGAGCAAGCCCACGTATTTCGTCCAGATTATTGCCGGAGACACGGAACTGCACAGGGAACCCAACTGGCGGGCCATTTTCCAACCTTAGTACCGAAGCACGCAAGGCGGGGAAATCATTCTGGAATAGTTGTAACAGCTTGGCGCGCAAATCTTCTCTAGCTTCTTTACCGGTAGTCAGTACTACAAACTGGCCGAAACTACGCTGCGCCAGTTGCTGATCCAGTGGCAGATAAAAACGTGGACTGCCGCTACCAATATAGGCTACATAATTCTCGATACCTTTTTTCTCACGTTGGTAGTTATCCAGCCAGTGCTCCAGCTTTTTCACTTGAGCATCCGTAGCAGCATACGACACACCCTCCGCTAGACGCAGGTCAATAATCAACTCCGGTCGTGTGGAATCGGGGAAAAACTGTTGTTGTACCTTGCCAAAACCCACAATAGACAACACAAAAACGCCTAAAGTCACAACAATCACCAGCCAACGTCGCCGTACGCAAAACGTGACCACTTGACGGAATCGGCTATAAAAAGCGGTATTGTAGATGTCGTGATGATGGCTATCCTCATCATTGGGACGAATACGAAAGGTCTTTTGTAACCAAAGTTTGAATCCGGATGGCGCTGCTTTTGCATGGTAATCCGGCAATAAGTGATATCCAAGATAAGGCACAAAAATAACAGCTGCGAACCAAGAAACCACCAAGGCAATTGCACTCACCTGAAATATGGAGCGCGTGTATTCACCGGTGGAAGACTGGGCGGTGGCTATGGGCAAAAAACCCGCCACCGTCACCAGAGTACCGGTGAGCATAGGCATGGCTGTGGAAGTAAAGGCGAATGAGGCGGCTTTTGCTCGCTCCCAGCCTTGCTCCATTTTGGAGGACATCATCTCTACCGCAATAATGGCATCATCTACCAGCAACCCTAGCGCCAATATCAACGCCCCCAATGAGATTTTATGCAGGCCGATGTCGAACAGGTGCATAAGCAAGAACGTGGCTGCCAGCACCACCGGAATAACAATGGCGACCACGATACCGGTACGTACCCCCAAAGAAATCAGGCTCACCCCCAGCACGATGACCAGAGCTTCAATTAAGGAATGCACGAAATCGTTGACTGAATTTGCCACGGAACGAGGCATTGAGGACGCAGTGTTCAACTTCAAACCAATAGGTAGCTGTTGCTTGATTTTCGCCACCTGATACTCCAGGGTATGGCCCAGTTGGATAATATCCCCGCCCTTGACCATGCTTACACCCAACAGCAAGGTTTCTTGTCCGTTATATCGTACTCTTTGTGTGGGTGGATCTTCGTATCCACGGTATACCTTGGCAATATCCCCCAATCGGAAGTCGTGACCGTTAGCACGAAGATGGGTCTCGCGTAATTCGTCCAACTTGTCATAGCGACCACTGACCGCGATACGGATGCGCTCCTGACTCGAATCAAAAGCGCCACTGTTGACCACACTGTTTTGAGCCCTTAATGTGCTAAGCAAAGTCCCAGTATCAATTCCCAATGTGGCGAGCTTGGCATTGGATAGCTCAATATAGATTCGTTGTTTTTGTTCGCCAAAGAAATCAACTTTGGCCACGTCAGGGACTTGCAGCAGTTGCGCCCGGATGATTTCCGCTTGTCGCTTCAATTCAGCATATTTATAGCCATCGCCGGTAATTGCGTACAAAATGCCGTAGACATCCCCGAACTCATCGTTAAATGTAGGACCTTCGATGCCGTCAGGTAAGGTATGGCGTATATCGCCTATTTTCTTGCGTACCTGATACCAAATATCCGGCACGTCCGCAGTGGGAGTCGAGTCCTTGGCGATAAGAAACACAAAAGACTCACCCGGCCGCGAATAGCTACGCAAAATATCCAGATGCGGCACTTCTTGCAGCTTCTTTTCCAGTTTGTCAGTAATTTGCATATCCACTTCACGCGCACTAGCACCTGGCCATCCGGTGCGGATAACCATGACCTTGAATGTGAAAGGTGGATCTTCGGACTGACCTAATTTTGTATAGGCCATCAGACCGGCGATGGTCAGCACCAACATCAGGTAAAGCACTAGTGTTTGGCGCTTCAGCGCCCAATCAGATAAGTTAAAACCGCTCATTGCGCGACTCCAGCAGGAGTGGGGCGAACTTCTTGGCTAGGCACAAGTGTATGCACGCCAGCCACGACTACTTGCTCACCTGGTGTTAACCCCTTGGCAATCAACACACCATCTTCACGAAATGCGCCTGTTTCAACAGGCCTTGGACTGACTTTATGCGTCTTTTTGTCCACCACCCACACCACGGTTTTCCCTTCGTGCTGGGTCAGGGCCGTGGTAGGCAACAACAAATCTGTGGTTTCTTCACCTGCAAACATCAC
Source organism: Methylophilales bacterium (assembly GCA_021414145.1). Lineage (GTDB taxonomy): Bacteria > Pseudomonadota > Gammaproteobacteria > Burkholderiales > Methylophilaceae > CAILHX01. Next base: position 5,999 of record JAIOOY010000087.1, read on the forward strand.
ACCCGCGGTCATGCCCAATTTAACTGCTTCGTTCGCCCCAAGGATGGAAACCTTGACTTGAAATGTGCGCGTCGCAGTATCCGCCGCAGGTGCGACTTCTCGAATTTTTGCCTGATATAGTTTCTCACGCGATGCCCATAGCCTGACACGTGCAGCCTCCCCCACCGTGACCCCCACCATGCGCGATTCCGGTACTGCCACGACAACTTCCAACTCCTTGGGATCAGCCACCCGAGCTACTACCTCGCCCGCTTGCACCACTTGTCCAGGTTCGGCATGGATGTCCAGCACCACGCCTTCACGATCCGCAGTGAGTGCGGTATAACGCGATTGATTCCCCGAAACTGCTGACTGGGAGCGCGTTTGTTGCAACTTGGCCGTCGCCGATTTGAATTGCGCTTCGTGTATATCCAGAGCCGATTTAGAAATGAATTTTTTCAAATACAGTTGGCGTTGCCTATCCAGTTCGGCTTCTGCTAGGGCATAGTCCGCCTCTGCCGCGCTCACGTCGGCCTGCGCGGCCTGTGCCGTCAACCCTGTGTCTGCGCCATCCAAGCGAGCCAACACTTGGCCTTTATGAACATAACTACCAATTTCCACACGACGCTCTACAATTTTTCCCGCTATGCGAAACCCTTGTACAGATTCATAACGTGACTTCACCTCACCCACCAGCGCCATAGATGCAGATGTACTACTTGCTCCAACAGTCACTACCAGTGCTGGTCTAGGCGGCGGCGGGGGTTCCACAGGTTTGCTACAAGCTGGCAGCAATGATGAGGCGATTATCAAAACAACAATTAAATTCTGGCGCTGCATTGCACTTCCCCCAAATTAAAATTAGTTTGATTGACGCAACAAGCCACGCATCAGAGCATCTTGCATGGTTAAAATCCTTGTTAAGATCGGTTGCCAATCTACCCAAGGGTCACCCTGTTTAGTAATTTCCAAGGCACACACGCCGTGCATGCCTGCCCAGAGAGTTTGAGCAATCAAGCTGGACTCCTTGATGTCTTCTCTGAAACACCCGGCATCAAAAGCAAGTTTGACCATATGCATCAACTGAGCATAAGCATCTTGATCCGGATTACCCTTTTCTATACCACCGTCCATGGCATCACAAGGAATCTGTGGGGTCATGAACAGCAAGCGATAATGATTGGGATGGCTCAGCGCAAATTCGGCATAGGCTCGCCCCATCACGTTGAGGCGCTCGATGGGATCTGCTATCTTCATAATGGCGTTCATACCATCAGCCAACGCCAGAAAGTCGGTGGCGCACAGCGCTTTCAGTAAATCTTCCTTGTCTGCAAAATGCAGATATAGCGCAGTCGGTGAATAACCTACCTTTTTTGCGATTTCGCGCATGGTGACAGCATCTACGCCACGTGCCACAAACAACTCCCGCGCAGCGTCCAGAACTGCACTGCGTATCTGCTGTTTTTCTGCTTCTGATTTGTGTCTTGGTGGCATAGATGGGTTTTAGTGCTGAGCAGAGGTATCTTTGAAAAGACTGCCAGAGATACGCAACAAAATTTCTCGGGAGGGCATGGTTTTGCTGCCTAGAGCCAGTATTTTATTTTTTAATCCGGGAATTACATTGAGCTTACCTGCCATCATGGCATCATAGCCTGCTCTGGCTACACTTTGAGCATCCATCAAAGCACCTTTTGCAATGGCAGCATCTCCCATGTTGGCACGGCTCACAAAACCGGTTTCTGTCACCCCAGGACTGAGCAGAGTCACTGTGACTCCCGAACCGCGCAACTCGAAATTAAGCGCTTCGGTGAATTGCATAACGTAAGCTTTACTTGCTGCGTAAACCGCAAGATTTGGACCTGGCTGAAATGCGGCAAGAGAACCTACATTCATTATTTTGCCAGACTTGCGCTGTTTCATATCGTTGACAAACAACGCCGTCAATTCAGTGAGTGCCATGACGTTCAGTTGCAGCATATTGCGATAAGTCTCCAGCTTCATGGTGTCAAATTGGCCATAGTCGCCATAACCAGCGTTGTTAATTAGATACTCCACCTGTAAACCCCGGCTTTGACAGAACTCATATAGTGCTTTTGCTTCGCCTGCAATGGACAAATCAGCGACACGCACTTCTACTTTTATGCCGTATTTTTCTTCTAAGCTGACTTTTAAATCTTGTAATAAATTGATGCGTCGTGCCACTAGAATAAGGTTATTACCTTGTTCAGCCATTATTTTGGCTAATTCCAATCCAATACCGCTGCTAGCCCCAGTAATTAATGCGTAGCTCATAACATTTCTCCCATTCAATTAGGTTTAAAAACCATCCAGTAAAGATTGCCCAATGGCAACAAAGTTGCAATGATGCCCCATAGATACCAGCGCTTTACTAGCACCCAATATTCAGCGGGAATTACGTTGTTGCTTGCAAACGTCTTGGCCATCACTGCCTGCTTGATCTGCGTCGGAATCAGAATAGCTACCCATATCAGACCCGAAATATTGAATAACCAGAAGCCCCAAGTTAACCATCTGCTGCTGTAAATATCCATTCCGTGTAAGGCTGCATTTCCCCATCCCGCTGCCAGTAAAAGTGCTGCGCCCCCTGCAGTAAATACAAAATCGGTCAACGTGACCTGACGCTGTGCAAAAGCAATAACCTGCGGATTGAGAGTACGGTCAGCCATGAACTTCCACCATCCCGTGATGATGATATTGCCGAGAAACATGACAACACCCAATATATGCAGCGACTTTAACAAAAGATAACTATCTACAGGCATTGCTTATTCCTCTCTTATCCATATTTGAGTTCGGCCAAATAGACTGATACCCAAATATCCCCGTACTTTCAGCTTTGAGCCACCATCCAGCATCGTCAATTTAGCCCGGTAAATATTGCCGGACAGCGGATCAAGAATCTCGCCACCAGAATATTCATCACCTTCATGCCGCAGATTCCAAATGATTTCCATGCCCAACATCAATTGATCTTTACGTGCATCTTTACACAGCGTACATCGTTTATCAGGCTTATCTTCTGGGGTACCACGTTCGATGACACCGCTTAAACGCCCCTGTTGTTCTGTGATTCGAATGTACCCCGTATGTTTACCTTGGTCGTCAAAACTCTTCCATAACCCCACTGGAGTCATAAGGTCGGTTGCGGGTACCTGAAAAGAGACCAGCATTAAAAAACACCAAAGAAATATGATTGGTTTTTTAAATAAAATTAACATACTGCTCTCCATAATTTATGTTAACGGTGTTAATTAAACAATGTTAAGTTAACGTTGTCAACATATTTTCTCTTGCCTAAATGATTTAAATAAAGTACTTTCTGTGCATTGCTAGGGGTCTGCGATTTGCTTAGAAAATTGCAGTGAGAAAAACCCTTTGAACCTGATGCGGGTGATGCCGCCGTAGGGAAGCTAGAATCGCTTAGACTTCATGCTCCTTACGTTTTTTGCCTTGTAAGGAACATTCATGAACGCCACAGATAAAAATCTTCACGCCGCCTTCCGCAGCCAAACCGCCGAGGTTGATTCAGCTACAACACAACCTTTCCCTATGTCGCGCAAGGTTTATATCGCCGGTTCGCGCTCTGATATTCACGTGCCTTTTCGTGAGATTTCATTGTCCGATACGCCCGCTTCTATGGGTGCAGAGAAGAACCCGCCGGTCATGGTATACGACACCTCCGGCCCCTACACCGATCCTAACGTAAAAATAGACATTCGTAACGGCTTGGTAGCGCTACGCGCACCATGGATTGCCGAGCGCAGCGACACCGAGCAACTGGATGGCCCGACTTCCAAATACGGCCACGAACGCAAAACTGACCCGGCACTGGCCGACATGCGTTTCAACCTCACACGTAAACCATTGCGTGCCAAAGCTGGCATGAACGTGAGCCAGATGCACTACGCTAGACGGGGCATCATCACGCCGGAGATGGAATTCATCGCCATCCGTGAGAACCAGCGCCGTGAAAACATGAGTGAGCTGCTGCAAACACAACACAAAGGACAGGATTTTGGTGCATCTATTCCCAAGATCATCACCCCTGAGTTTGTGCGTGACGAAGTGGCTCGTGGCCGGGCTATCATTCCCGCCAACATCAACCACCCGGAATTGGAACCGATGATTATCGGGCGTAATTTCCTAGTAAAGATCAACGCCAATATCGGCAATTCGGCACTGGCTTCCTCTATCTCCGAAGAAGTGGAAAAGATGGTGTGGGGCATCCGCTGGGGTGGCGACACGGTGATGGATCTGTCTACCGGTAAGAACATCCACGAAACCCGCGAATGGATCATCCGCAACTCGCCAGTACCAATAGGAACGGTCCCTATCTATCAGGCACTGGAAAAAGTGAATGGCAAAGCGGAAGACCTGACCTGGGAAATCTTCCGTGACACCCTGATTGAGCAAGCCGAGCAGGGCGTGGACTACTTCACTATCCATGCAGGAGTGCGCTTGGCCTACATCCCTATGACTGCCAAACGTATGACTGGCATCGTCTCACGTGGTGGCTCCATCATGGCCAAATGGTGTTTGTCACATCACAAAGAGAGTTTCCTCTACGAACATTTCGAAGACATCTGCGAAATCATGAAGGCTTATGATGTTAGCTTCAGCCTAGGCGATGGCCTGCGCCCCGGCTCCATCTACGATGCCAACGACGAAGCACAATTCGCAGAATTGAAGACACTGGGAGAACTGACACAGATCGCTTGGAAACATGACGTGCAATGCATGATTGAAGGGCCGGGCCATGTGCCCATGCACCTGATCAAGGAAAACATGGACATGCAATTGGAGCATTGCGGCGAAGCGCCTTTCTACACGCTGGGGCCGCTGACCACCGACATTGCTCCCGGCTACGACCACATCACCTCCGGTATAGGTGCGGCGATGATCGGCTGGTACGGGTGTGCCATGCTGTGCTACGTCACGCCCAAGGAACATCTGGGACTGCCGGAAAAGGAAGACGTGCGTGTCGGCATCATCACCTACAAAATTGCCGCTCACGCCGCTGACTTGGCCAAGGGACACCCCGGTGCACAGATACGCGATAATGCATTGTCAAAAGCGCGCTTCGAATTCCGTTGGGATGACCAGTTCAACTTGGGGCTGGATCCGGACAAGGCCAAGGAATTCCATGACGAGACCCTGCCGCAGGAAGGTGCCAAGCTGGCACACTTCTGTTCCATGTGCGGCCCGCACTTCTGCTCCATGAAGATCACCCAGGATGTGCGCGACTATGCCGCGACCGTTGGAGTTTCTGAACAGGAAGCGCTTTCCAAGGGAATGGAAGCAAAAGCGATTGAGTTCGTGAAGAAAGGTGTCGAGGTCTATCAAAAAGCCTGATGAGCTTTTTGCAAGGCAATAAAAAAGGCCAACTTAGGTTGGCCTTTTTTAGTTTCGGCGAAAAATTACGCCATTGCCTTGATTGCTGCAGACAGACGGCTCTTATGACGAGCAGCCTTGTTCTTGTGGATGATATCCTTATCGGCAATACGGTCAATCACACTGGTATTAGCTTCAAATAAGGCCTTAGCAGCAGCCTTGTCGCCAGCCAGAATTGCCTTTGCTACGTTTTTGATTGCAGTACGCAGTTCAGAACGTAGGCTTGCATTGTGCCCGCGTTGTTTTACTGCTTGACGTGCACGCTTGCGTGCTTGTGCGCTGTTAGCCATTCAATTACTCCAGAAAACTTGCTGTGTTAAGCCAAAATCGAAAACGCGCAATCATACAGAGGCAACTTGGTTTTTGCAAGGCGAAATCGATAGAGCGCACATGGTAACATGCGATTTTTCCAAAGCGACTTTTTATGAATTTACTTAAAGCGTTGGCTACTGTAGGTAGCATGACCTTTCTCTCACGGATACTGGGATTTGTACGTGACACCTTGGTGGCGAGAATATTTGGAGCCGGATTGGCTACCGACGCTTTCTTTGTTGCATTCAAAATTCCTAATTTGCTGCGTCGCATGTTCGCGGAAGGTGCCTTCTCACAGGCTTTCGTACCAGTTCTAGCCGAATACAAGACCCGACGGGGTGAAGACGCCACGCGCACACTGGTAAACCATGTCGGTAGCCTGCTGGCGCTAGTACTACTGGTGGTGACAGTCATCGGTATCTTGGCAGCACCTTGGGTGGTGTATCTTAGCGCGCCCGGATTTCACACCAGCCCGGACAAATTTGAACTCACCGTCAGCCTGCTGCGTATCACCTTTCCCTATATCCTATTCATTTCCTTGGCCTCTCTTGCGGGCGCAGTACTGAACACTTACGGCAAGTTCTCCATCCCTGCGTTTACGCCAACGTTGCTCAATGTATCCTTTATCGTCATCTCGCTGTTCTTCGTACCCTATTTCGACCCACCAGTGATGGCCTTGGCTTGGGCTGTCGTTATCGGAGGAGTATTACAACTATTCTTTCAAGTGCCCTATCTATTTAAAATAGGTTTTCGACCACGCTTCAATCTGGACTGGCATGACGAAGGAGTGTGGCGCATCGTTAAATTGATGGGGCCAGCAATGTTTGGAGTTTCCATCGGCCAAATCTCCCTCCTGATCAATACAATCTTCGCTTCTTTTCTAGTGACTGGTAGTGTTTCCTGGCTTTATTACGCCGACAGATTGATGGAGTTTCCCACCGGAGTCCTTGGAGTGGCGTTAGGGACCATCCTGTTACCCAGTCTGTCCAAGACCTTCAGCGAGGATGCACATGTAGAATATTCCCAATTGCTTGATTGGGGCCTGCGCCTGACCTTGATACTTGCCCTGCCTGCCGCCGCCGCTCTGGCGGTGTTAGCCGTACCCCTCGTTAGTGGGCTGTTCTATTACGGGGCTTTTACCATCCATGATGTGTGGATGACACGCCAGGCTCTGATGGCCTACAGTTTAGGCTTGCTGGGTCTGATTATGGTGAAGGTACTCGCGCCCGGTTTTTACGCACGGCAAAACATCAAAACTCCGGTAAAAATCGCTATCTTTACTCTAATCATGACTCAGGTCATGAACCTGATTTTCATCTGGAAACTGCAGCACGCAGGACTGGCGCTCTCTATTGGTTTGGGAGCCTGCCTTAACGCAGGATTGCTCTACTATCATCTTCGCCGTGCCGGCATTTACCAGCCACAGGCGGGGTGGCGCATATTCTTCCTAAAAGTAGCAACGGCCGTAGTGTTCATGTCAGCGATCCTGCACTTTGCGATGATCAGCGATGATTTTTGGCTCCATATCGGTGCCAAGCTACGTATCATCTACCTGTTTGGATTGGTAGCGTTGGGAGCGATAAGCTATTTCGCAGCATTATGGATGCTTGGTTTTCGCCCTAAAGACTTTATAAGGCGCACGACGGTGTGATGGGAAACGTGTAATGGAAGTATTGCGACATTTCCCTAAAGTGGCCCTAGCTCCTTGTGTGCTGGCAATAGGCAACTTTGACGGTGTACATATTGGGCATCAGGCGGTTTTTCAACGCTTAATTAGCCAGGCTCAGACGCTCAACATCAACTCCTGCGTGATGACCTTTGAGCCACATCCGCGCGAATTTTTCACCCCAGAGCAAGCTCCGCCAAGGCTGACCTCACTGCGAGAGAAGCTAGAATTAATGGAAGCCGCAGGTGTGCAAAAAGTACATGTCTGCCACTTTGATGCTGCCTTTGCCACGATGAGCGCGCAAACTTTTATGAGAGATGTTCTACATCAATCGCTAGCCATAAAATGCGTGATGGTGGGCGAGGACTTCCGCTTTGGTGCCAAACGTAGCGGCGATGTAGCGAGTTTGCGTGACAGCGGAGCGCAGTTAGGTTTTAGTGTAGAACCTATATCACCAGTGATGTTGGCGGGAGAACGAGTTTCCAGCACTGCTGTGCGCGATGCATTGGCATCAGGAAAATTGAGTACAGCCAAAGCTTTGTTGGGACGAGACTACAGCATCAGCGGCCATGTGGTGCATGGCGACAAGTTAGGCCGCACCTTGGGCTATCCCACAGCCAACGTACAAATGCACCACGACCAGCCGCCACTGACCGGTATTTATGCGGTACGGCTAAGCGGCGTGGGTGCGAAGGAGTTGCCCGGCGTGGCGAGTTTGGGCGTAAGACCTACAGTCAAAACCGACGGCAAACCTACACTGGAAGTACATCTGTTTGATTTTGACGGTGACATTTACAATCAGCATGTGCGTGTGCATTTTTTGCACAAAATCCGCGACGAGCTTAAATTTGCCGATGTGGAGGAGCTAAAAAGCCAGATGCGATTGGATGAACAAGCCGCTCGGGAATATTTAGGATAAGCCATGCAAACTTCCTTTATTTTGCAAGCCGCCGAGGCCATCAATCAAGCTATTTTAAGTAGTGAATCAGTGCTTGAATCACTAGACCGCGAGATTGGTGATGGCGACCATTTCATCAATATGAAAAGAGGTGCTGCCACCATCGTCGCCTTGCGCGAGGAACTTGCGCCATTGCCTGCCGATGCCGCGCTGCAAAAGATAGGCATGAAACTACTCTCCACCGTAGGCGGCGCTTCTGGCGTATTGATGGGAAGTTTTTTCATTGCTATGGCGAAAACCATCAAAGACAATAGTGGAAATGACATGACGGCCATCGCCGCTGCTTTTCAAAGTGGAGTAACAAGCATTCAAGCCCGCGGTAAAGCCGGCGTGGGCGAAAAAACCATGCTCGACGTGTTAATTCCAGTGGCAACAACATTTGTAGTGCAAGCCAATGCTGAGCGAAATTTCTTGTTGCAAGCATTGAAACAAGAAGCCGAACGCGGCGTACTAGCCACGCGCGACATGATTGCCACTAAGGGTCGAGCCGCATCTCTGGGCGAGCGCGCCATAGGCCATATAGACCCGGGGGCTAAGAGCTGCCAGATTATAATTAGTGCCGTGTGTGATTTGGTGAGGAGTGAAACATGAAAAAATTCATCAACAACGTGGACGATGTACTGGTAGAAAGCCTTTCTGGCTTCGCCTCGGCACACCGTGATCTGATCGCTTTGCATCTAGATCCGCATTATTTATCGCGCGCACAAAAAGCGCACAATAAAGTGGCGCTTATTTCCGGCGGTGGTTCAGGACACGAGCCGCTACACGGCGGATTTGTGGGGCATGGCATGTTAGATGCCGCTTGTCCCGGACACGTTTTTACCTCGCCCACACCAGACCAGATGTTGGAAGCCGCACAAAGTGTAGAAAGTGGCAAAGGCGTTCTGTTCATCGTCAAGAACTACGCGGGTGATGTCATGAATTTTGAAATGGCAGCGGAAATGCTGCCATTCGAGCATGCAACTGTACTCACCAGCGATGACGTGGCGGTGGAAAACTCCACTTACACCACGGGGCGGCGCGGAGTTGCGGGTACCGTCATCGTCGAAAAAGTCGTCGGCAGCCTCGCCGAAACTGGTGCAGATTTAGTCTCGTGCAAAGCCTTGGGCGACAAGGTCAACAGTCGCACCGCCAGCATGGGAGTGGCGCTCACTAGCTGTACCGTACCTGCAGCTGGCAGACCCACCTTTGACATCAGTGACCACGAACTGGAAATGGGCGTAGGCATTCACGGCGAGCCGGGTCGCCGGCGCGAAGCCATGCGCGAGGCAGATGCGATTGTGGCCGACTTGGTGGCCGCAATTCTGCATGATTTGAAACCAACAACCCATAGCGAAGCGCTACTGATGATTAATGGTTTTGGCGGCACGCCGCTGATGGAGCTTTATTTGCTCTATAACAGTGCAGAAATACTGTTAAAGGCACACGGACTGAACATCACTCGTTCGCTGGTGGGCAACTACACCACCTCGCTAGATATGGCGGGCGCTTCAATCACTTTGTGTTTGCTGGATGACGAAATTCGCCAGCATTGGGATAGCCCGGTGCATACTCCTGCTTTGCGCTGGAAAATGTAAGAGAAAATCAGAGGTTCTTTAGGGAACCTCTGATTAAGTTTTAAAAAATCCACTTTTTAGCAGGTACAATTGTTGCTTGCTTTTGAACTCCATAATTTAATAACCCTTCGCTATACATCATGAACTCCAAGCCCTTTGTTACCAGCAAGACCTCGGCAGATTTTTTCACGCTTCCCTCTTCCAGCATGGATGGGAAAGCCATCGTTGAGGATTTTCGGCACTATTTCAGTCGCACCTTGGGGAGAAGCAATGTTAACCAAGCGGCCTATCACGTCTTCACTGCATTCTCCATGGCTTGGAGAGACCGACTTGTAGAGCGTTGGAAAAAGACGCGCGCTGCCCAAACTGAATCAGACTGCAAGCGCACTTACTATTTATCTTTGGAATTTCTGATGGGGCGAGCGTTGGGTAATGCAATGCTTAATTTGGATGTGGACTCGGATACGGCGCAAATTCTCAAAAGTGTCGGCCTAGAACTGGAAGAAATCATAGATCAGGAACATGACGCTGGTTTGGGGAATGGCGGTTTAGGGCGGCTTGCCGCGTGTTTTCTTGATAGTTGTGCCACGTTGCAGTTGCCAGTGCGTGGCTACGGTATCCGTTATGAGTACGGCATGTTCCGCCAGAAGATAGAAAATGGTCACCAACATGAAGAACCCGATCATTGGTTGCGTATCGGCAATCCTTGGGAGATAGAACGTCAAGAACTGGCGGTACGCATCAAATTTGGCGGCCATACTGAATTCCACACGAGCGCAGACGGCCTGCCTAAAGCCAAATGGGTGCATTCGCACGACGTGATGGCGATTGCCTATGACATGCCGATTCCTGGTTATCGCAACGGCACGGTCAACACCTTGCGACTGTGGAAATCCACTGCGACCAACGAATTCGACTTAGGTGAATTTAATGCAGGAAGCTATGCCGATGCTGTGGCTTCGCAAAATGCCGCCGAGCAAATCACTATGGTGCTGTACCCCAACGATTCCAGCGAGAATGGCAAAGAGCTGCGTTTGCGCCAACAATACTTCCTTGCATCTGCCAGCCTGCAAGATGTACTGCGCTGCTGGGTTGACAGTCATGGTAATGATTTTAGCCAGTTTGCCGAAAAGAATGCCTTTCAGCTCAACGACACGCACCCCACTTGCGCAGTGCCGGAGCTGATGCGCTTACTGATGGATGAACACGATCTTAGCTGGGATCAAGCTTGGGCAATCACCTCAAAATCAGTCGCATACACTAATCACACCTTGCTGCCAGAAGCGTTGGAAAAATGGTCGGTCGGTATGTTCAGCCGTTTGTTGCCACGTTTGTACGAAATCGTCTGTGAAATCAATGCGCGCTTTCTAGAGGTGGTTGAAAAGCGCTGGCCTGGCGATTTAGAGCGTATGCAACGCATGTCCATCATTGAAGAAAATGGCGGAAAATATTTGCGGATGGCCTATCTGGCGGTCGTCGCCAGTACTTCAGTCAATGGCGTAGCAGCGCTGCATTCGCAACTGCTGACACAACACTTGTTCCGTGATTTTTTTGAGCTGTGGCCAGAAAAATTCAACAACAAAACCAATGGGGTGACGCCTAGACGCTGGATAGCCTCTAGCAATCCAGCACTCAGCAAGCTTATTTCCGACACTATCGGTGCTACATGGGTGACCGACTTGCCACAACTGCGCAAGCTTGCACCTTACTCCGAAGATACTAATTTCCGCGCCCAATGGCGTGCGGTCAAGCAAGCCAACAAAGCGCGACTAGCTGAGATGGTTAAACGCGATTGCGGCGTAGAATTCGATATTAATGCCATCTTTGACGTGCAAGTGAAACGTATTCACGAGTACAAACGGCAATTGCTTAACGTGTTGCACGTCATCCATCTCTATGACCGTATCAAACGTGGTGACAAAGCTGGCATTACGCCGCGCTGTGTATTGATTGGTGGCAAGGCAGCGCCTGGTTACGCGATGGCAAAACGCATCATCAAGCTTGTCAATTCTGTAGCGACCGTGATTAACGAAGACCAAGAGACCGAAGGCTTGTTGCGCCTCGCGTTCTTCCCAGATTACCGTGTAACAGCAATGGAGGTGATTTGTGCGGGAACGGATTTATCTGAGCAGATTTCAACTGCGGGCAAAGAAGCCTCAGGTACCGGCAACATGAAGTTCATGATGAATGGTGCTTTGACCATAGGTACGCTGGACGGGGCAAATATCGAAATTCGCGAAGAGGCAGGTGCGGACAATTTCTTCCTGTTCGGGCTAGATGCTGAAGAAGTGGAAGCTTTGCACGGACACTATGACCCTGCCGCCATCATCGCAGCGGATGCCGACTTATCACGTGTGATACACATGCTACATAGCAACCATTTCAATATGTTCGAACCGGGAATATTTGAACCTATCGTGCACGCCATTACGAATCCGTATGATCCATGGATGACTGCGGCTGATTTCCGTAGTTACGTAGATGCCCAAGATCGTGTTGCAGCGGCTTATTTAGATCAAGAAAATTGGGTTCGTATGAGTATCTTGAACACGGCGAGCAGTGGCGAGTTTTCAAGCGACCGTACTATCGCTGACTACAACCGCGACATCTGGCACTTACCCACCATCAAGCCGAAGGTTTAATCCTCACGATTGGAACGCCAGATAGAGAGCACCAGTTTTAACCCGAGGAAAGAAGCAAGGGAAAAACCAAGGAAGCCAAATGCAGGTAACCCAAGTATGGTGGGCCCGCCCTTGACTGTCATCACTATGGAAGACCCTATGATTAGTGCCGATGTCACCAGAGCTAAGGTCAAACGATTGGTGCTGTGGTCTAGTTGATGGCCGAAGTGGTCTAGACGCTTCAAATCCAGCTCTACCTTGACTTTGCCACGGCGCAAATCTTTGAGCAGACTACCGATGTCGCGCGGCACACTTACCAGCAAGCCCATTGCGTCCATCACTCCCTTGCGTCCGCGCTTCAATAACGCACCGGGCTTGTAGCGGCTGATGATGACATGTTTCACAAATGGCGTGAGGTGACTCACTATTTGAAAATCTGGGTTCAACTGTCGCCCTAAACCTTCCAGCGTAACCAATGCTTTAAAGAGCATAGCCAAATCAGGTGGAACAGATAGATGATTCTCACGCATGACGGTGGTGAGATCGCCCAGCAAATCGCCGAATCGAATCTGTTTCAACGGAGCGCTTTCGTAATTACACAAAAACTCGTCTATGTCGGCAGCGAGTTTCTCTTCGCTTACCTGCACATCACCAGCCCATGCAATCAACACACCCAGCAGGGCATCGTAATCACGGGAAACCAAGGCTGCCAGCATATCGGCGATCTCGTCACGACGAGTTTTGGTGATTCTGCCCACCATGCCACAATCAATAATGGCGATACGACTATCGGGCAAATAGAAAATGTTCCCGGGATGGGGATCGGCGTGAAAAAAGCCATCTATCAACACCATCTTGAGAATAGCATCTGCACCATGCCCTGCCATGACTTTACAATCCAATCCAGCTTCTGCAGCCGTTACTAGGTCATTACCGGGAATTCCGTTAATACGTTCCATCACCAGTAAAATTTCTGAACTGTGCTGCCAATAAATTTTGGCAAAAGACACATTAGGGTCATCTTTGAAATTGCGTGCAAAACGATCGGTATTGCGGCCTTCGGCGGCGAGGTCTAGCTCTTTGCGTAACGACTTGGCGAATTGGCCAATAATTTTGCCCAGTTGAAAACGCCGGATTTCCGGCATTTGATTTTCTAACAACCGACCCAGATGCGAGAGTAAACGCAGGTCGGCTTCGATACGCTTCAAAATGTTAGGCCGGCGAATTTTAAGCACCACTGGAGTACCATCTTGCAGCTCTGCCAAGTGCACTTGTGCGATAGAAGCAGCAGCGATGGGTGTGCTATCGAGCTGATTGAAAATATCAAATGGTGAAGCACCTAAAGCTTTTTCTAAATCTGGTAATAATTCTTCAAAAAGCACAGGAGGCACTTTATCTTGCAGTTTAGCGAACTCACTCACCCATTGCGGAGGAAACAAATCAGCGCGAGTTGCCAGTACTTGTCCCAACTTAACGAACGTAGGCCCCAGTTCCTCAATGGCCAAACGTATCCGCACCGCTGGATCCAAGTGCATCACATCTTCTGCACCTTTGAAATTCAGCAACTTTCCGGCCAAGCCCAGATTTTTGGATAACCCTAAGCGTTCAATAGCGTCGCCCCAACCATAGCGCATGAGGATGCGAGCAATTTCGCGCATTCGGCCAAAATCGCGCATGACGGAAACCGTTTGACGAATCATTTTGAGAGCAGCAAGTGATTAAAGGTGACTTCGATTCTACACCAGCCAAGTTTCAGCTTGCTTAAAATGCTAATTTTCTATTAGAATCCGTGACATGCGACTAATTCAATTCATATTTTTGATGATTCTTACGGCTACGGCGAACGTAAGTTATGCTGAAGAGCCCTCCGGCGACAAGTCACTGAGCTTAATCGAACAGGCCAGTAATACAGCACAAGAAGTGCTGATGAGCGCTTTGGCACTGACTGGTACACCCTACAAGTTCGGCGGTACTTCGCCAGAGACGGGCTTTGATTGCAGCGGGTTTGTCAGCTATGTGTTCAAGCAAGCCGCCAACTTTACCTTGCCACACGGCGCACGCGCCATCAGTCAAATCGGCCAAAACATTCCTGTAGACCAATTGCAACCTGGTGACTTGGTGTTTTTCAATACCTTAAAGTCTACCTTTTCACATGTGGGCATCTACATTGGCGACAACCGATTTGTACATGCACCAAGCGCTGGCGGTGGTGTGAGCGTAGTGAATATGAAGGAAGATTACTGGGCGAAACGTTTTACCGGTGCACGCCGTTTAAATGAAAAGTTTGATCAAAAATCTCCTGCAAATTCTAAGGTGTTGCCTTCCTCTCCGCTGCTTGTTGAATCTTCTGTCGAATAAGTGGCAGCGACGCTTGTGCAGCTTTTTCACCCTCTAAAATCGCTTCGTGTTTTTTGGCAAAATCTGCACCGCCTATACTGAGAGTATTCGGGCGTATTACCACGTCGGCCTCCAGTAGCTCACGCCCACTAATCGCTTGCCCCATAATGGTAAATGTCTGTAACAAAATATCGGTTAAACCCTCAATTTTGCGCGATTTTGGTTTAGCGATAATGTCCACCGCAATCACCACATCCGCTCCCAATGCCCTTGCTGCACGGACTGGTACAGGGCTGGTCAAACCACCATCTACATAATCCCGGCCGTTGATATTCACCGGCTGAAATACCCCTGGAACGCTGCTAGACGCCCGTACCGCTTGCCCGGTATTGCCGCGCGAAAACACTACCATCTCCCCGCTTTGTAAATCAGTGGTGATGGCGGCAAATGGTTTACGCAATTTCTCTATAGGTTTATTTTGCACTGCCTTGTTGATAAAAGTTTGCAATGCTTCGCCCTTAATAAAGCCTCGGTCTGGCACGATCCAATCGCCCACGCTATCCTCTTCTAACTTAAAGGCTATTTTTTGCAACTCAAAGCCAGAATATCCGGCCGCATAAAGTGCACCGACCACGCTGCCAGCGCTGGTTCCCACCACCATATCGGGAATAATGCCTTGTGCTTCCAGCACCTTAATGACACCGACATGTGCAAACCCGCGTACCGCACCACCGCCCAACACCAAGGCAATTTTCGGCTTGACTATTTTGGGCGCAACGGTTTCTTGTGGAGCAATGACTGGAGCTGCCTCGGTCACAGGTTTGACTGGCTCTGTGGTACACCCAACCAACATAAGCAACAGCAAATAATAGAATCGTAATTTCATGATTTCCCAATTGAACTAAAACAGAAGCATAAATGGACGACGGATAAAGCACCAGATGAACTTATCAAAGAAAATACTTGTCAATATTAATGAGAATGACTATCATTAACTAAAACTTTAGGAGATTACTTGTATGAAGCACTTTTTTACTCTGATTCTATTGTTACCTTTGCTGGCTTTTGCCGCCGACGAAGAACGCGTTATTCAAATAAAAAACCATCGCTTTGAACCTTCGGAGCTCACCGTACCCGCAGGCAAAAAGATCAAACTGGTAGTCGAGAACAAAGATGCTACACCGGAAGAATTCGAAAGCCACGAATTAAACCGTGAAAAAGTCATCGCCGGAAACAGCAAGGCCACCATTTTCATCGGTCCATTGGCGCCGGGAAATTATCCATTTTTTGGCGAGTTTAATGAAGCCACCGCCAAGGGTGTCATCATCGCCAAATAGAGGAATCAACCATGTTTGGAACCGCCGTTATCGTTTTTCGTGAAGTATTAGAAGCCGCCATCATCATCGGCATTGTGGCTGCCGCCACACGCGATGTGCCTGGGCGCAGCCGTTGGATAGTAGGCGGATTGCTGCTGGGTTTGATAGGCTCTGCTCTGGTCGCGGCTTCTACCAGGCAGATTTCCGAGTTTGCCGACGGTTTAGGTCAGGAGTTATTCAACGCCATAATTCTGGGCGTAGCGGTGCTAATGCTGGCATGGCACAACATCTGGATGGCCTCGCACGGCCAACAACTTGCCGCTAATGCACGCAAGGTGGGCACTGCTATTCGTGAAGGCGTTAGCGAACTTTCAGTGTTATTGGCGGTGGTGGGCATCGCCGTATTGCGCGAAGGGTCAGAGACGGTATTGTTTTTATACGGTATCGCCACCTCAGACCAAGTAGGCGCGTCCGCGCTGCTGCTGGGTGGCGCTGTGGGTGTGGCTGCAGGTGTTGCCGTCGGTTACACCCTGTACAAAGGCTTGCTACGCATTCCCATGCGCTGGTTTTTTTCTGCGACCAGCGTGCTGGTGCTGCTACTGGCCGCTGGCATGGCCTCACAAGCAGCGCATTACCTGATTCAGGCAGATTTGATTCCATCTCTGATAACCCCGTTGTGGGATACCTCGTCAGTGCTACCTGAAAAATCCATCCCAGGCATGTTGCTGCATAACTTGGTTGGTTATGACGCAAGCCCTGCAGCCATGCAATTGGTATTTTATATCGTCACATTAGTGGCTATTTGGTCAGGCATGAAACTGGTTAATCAGCCCAAAAAGCTCAGGGAGATTTAGCAATGCATTACCGCACTGCGCTGTTATTGGCTGCCATCTCACCCGCTGCATTAGCAGGACCGGCGGATTACGTCTATGTGCCTGCTGTTGAGTATGGCGAAAGAGAAATTGATTTCAAATTTGGCACCGAAAAACTACCCAATGGCGACCGTTCCCAAGTCGCAAGTTTGGGTTTAGGTTTAGGCGTGACCGAATACTGGTTCAGCGAGCTATACATCAAGCGCGAACGCGAAGGCGGTGAAAAAGTGTCTATCGCCGAATGGGAGAACAAATTTCAGCTGACCGAGCCCGGCGAGTATCCAATTGACTTAGGTGTGGTGGTAGAACTGGAAGCCCCTATCCACAAGAATGAACCCTATGAATTCAAATTGGTGCCGCTGATGCAAACCGAGTTCGGCAAAGTTCAGCTCAACGGTAATCTGGTGTTTGAACGCAAGTTCGGCCCCGGCTCACACGTCACCGAAATGGGTTATCAATGGCAAGCCAAATACCGCTGGCAAAAAACATTTGAGTTTGGCTTGCAAAGTTTTGGGACTATGGGCAAATGGAACGACTGGAGCACTTCGGACGAACAAGAACATCGCTTAGGTCCTGCTATTTTCGGTAAATTTGATTTAGGTGTTAAACAAGCCATCAAATACAACGCAGCGCTGTTGTTTGGCACCAGTGAGGCAGCAGCTAACCGCACATTCCGTATGCAAGTGGAATACGAGTTCTAATGCTTTAGTCATCCTCCCTAAACATGGGGAGGATGCATTCTTTCCTTGGCAAACCTGCCATAAATAGCAGAAAATAAACCTTTCTCGGGCTACACTGTCCGATTGATACTTACCACTCACAAGAAAGTTTAATTTTCATGCGCGAAAAATTCCAAAAATCCAGCTTGGTTGCATTGGGCGCAGTTCTGGGCGTGATGCTCAGCCTCAACTTTTCGGCGATTGCTGACAAAGATACCAAAAACCAGTTACCGCTAGATGAATTGCGTGCCTTTGCCGAAGTCTTCGGCAAAATCAAAAGTGATTATGTTGATCCAGTAGAAGACAAAAAACTCCTCAGCGAGGCCATTAGCGGCATGTTAACTGGACTAGATCCTCATTCTGCCTATATGGATGCCGATGCTTTCAAAGAATTGCAAGACAGTACTCAGGGCGCTTTTGGTGGTTTGGGCATAGAAGTAGGTATGGAAGATGGATTAGTGAAAGTGGTTTCACCGATTGAAGACACCCCAGCATTCAAAGCCGGACTGAAGTCTGGTGACTTGATTATGAAGCTCGACGACACTTTAGTAAAAGGTTTGACACTAAACGAAGCGGTGAAAAAGATGCGTGGAGTGCCTGATACGCCCATCGTACTGACCGTGTTGCGTAAAGGTGAGATCAAGCCGCTAACATTTACTTTGGTACGTGCCATCATCAAGGTACAAAGCGTTAAATCAAAACTAACAGAACCAGGTTATGGCTATATCCGCATCACCCAGTTTCAAGAACGCACGGTAGAAGACTTAGCCAAGGCGCTAAAAACCATGCATGACGAGAATAACTCACCATACAAGGGCTTTGTACTAGATTTGCGAAACAACCCGGGTGGCTTGCTTGATGCGGCTGTTGGTGTATCTGCGGCATTTTTACCCAAGAATGATTTAGTGGTGTATACCGAAGGCAGAACGGCTGATGCTAAACGTCGCTTGCTTGCAGTTCCCAAAGAATACAACCGTGAATCTAAAGACCCACTGGCTAGCTTGCCTGAGGATATCAAAACCATGCCTATGGTAGTTTTAGTAAACGGCGGTTCTGCATCAGCCTCCGAAATTGTGTCTGGTGCGCTGCAAGACCATGGTCGTGCAGTGATTTTGGGTACACAAACCTTTGGTAAAGGTTCGGTACAAACTATATTACCAATGAACAACGGTGCGGGTATCAAGCTCACTACCGCACGTTATTTCACCCCTAATGGTCGTTCCATCCAAGCCAAGGGCATAGTTCCTGACATTATTGTGGAAGACCCTGCAGACCAGGGTTTTGGCTTGCGAGAGGCGGATTTGAGTCGCCACTTGGTTAACCCCAAAGAAGCCGAGACCGCAGAAGATAAAACGCCCATCAACAAGAGTACTGCACCGGAAAAAGAAACGCAAAAAGCCGAGCGACAAGTGCCTTTTGAACCTGCCACAAAAAGTGACTACCAGTTCACTCAGGCGATGAACTTGCTTAAAGGTTTGCAGATTCTGCACAAAAAATAAGCATGGTGGCAACGCTTGACCTCCTGACCGAAACCGGACGATGCGTGGCTTGTGGCTTATGCCTTCCTTATTGTCCGACCTATCACAAAACCCAGTCTGAAGCAGATTCCCCGCGCGGTCGCATCTTGCTCACGCAAGCCGTGTTGCAGGGTGCAATCCCACTCAACGAGCGTTATATGGCGCACATGGATTTGTGTCTGACTTGCCGCGCTTGTGAGCGCGCTTGCCCCAACCATGTGGAATACGGCGTAATCGCCGATGGTGCGCGGGCGATGATACGTACACAACGTTCGGCAAGTCTCGCCCATAAGCTGGCTATGATATTAGTGGCAAGTCCTAAATTGCTAAAAGTTACAGGCTTTGGCTTAAGACTGGCGAATCTGCTACAACTGCAAAAAATAATCCCGCGTCTCCCCGCAACTCCCAAACAACGGCGCTGGGAAGCAATTTATCCAGCAAATAAGCCACGCGGCGAAGTCAGTTTATTTTTGGGTTGTGCTAGCAGTGTGCTAGATGGCGATACACTCGCCGCTAGTGTGTATGTGCTGAATCGTTTGGGTTATACCGTGCATATTCCTTCCACCCAAACCTGTTGCGGCGGCTTGCATCAACAAGCTGGAGATAGCGCGAGTGATTTGGATCAACGCAATCAGCTTGCATTTGCTGGCAACATGCCCGTGCTAGGTATTGCCAGCGGTTGTGGAGCACGATTGCTGGATTTGATGCCCGATAAATTTCAGGATATTTCGGCATTTTTAACAAAAGCGGAAGGCTGGGATGACATAGTATTTACTCCACTCAAGGCCAAAATTGTAGTGCATGAGCCATGCTCATTACGCAATATGCTAAAGTCTGAAACCAGTGCTTACTCGCTGCTCAAACTCATACCACAAGCCGACGTGGTATCACTGCCCGGGAATGCTCAATGCTGCGGCGGGGCAGGGGCGTATATGTTGACGCAACCCGCAATGGCGCAGAAATTACGTAATGATAAAATCATACAAGTGCAAAAAACTGCACCGAATTACTTAGCCACTTCCAATATCGGCTGCAACTTGCACCTAGCTGATGGAGATGAACTGAAGCAGGTGAAAATTGTGCATCCTGTGCTGCTCATTGCACAACAAATGGGGTTTACAGCGTGATAGACCAACTGATAAGTGAATTCGATAAAGGCTTGCGTGCGGTGTTAGCACCGGCTTACTCTAACCGTCCACATCCAAAAAATGAAACTGACACGCCCATGTCTGATGCAGAAATACGCCATGCTGCAGCACTGATGCGTGTCAATCACACCGGTGAAGTGTGCGCTCAAGCGCTTTATAACGGTCAGGCTTTGACCGCTCACAACTCCAGCACCGTAGCAGCATTACAGCACGCGGCACAAGAAGAGACCGAGCATCTTGCCTGGTGTGAAAAGCGCATCAATGAACTGGGCGGACGCAAAAGTCTGCTTAACCCCTTGTGGTACGCCGGATCGTTTGCGCTGGGAGCGCTTGCTGGAGTGGTTGGCGACAAATGGAGTTTGGGATTCTTAGCTGAAACTGAACATCAAGTGGGAAAGCACTTACAAAGCCACTTGGATAAACTACCAGCGCAAGACACCCAAAGCCGCGCCATTGTGTCGCAGATGCAGCAGGACGAGGCGCAACACGCAGTGACTGCCATAGAACTAGGTGCTGCAATTTTGCCGGTGCCAGTGCAATTGGCGATGCGACTCAGTTCTAAATTGATGACGACCATCACGTACCGTCTATGAAATTCGCAGAAATTCTAGCTACGCTTGAGGCCACAGAGCATCTGCAATCGCTCACACTGACACACGCCAATGGCCATGTTGAAATCATAGAAAACAAGCCCGGAAGCCAAGGCTCGGTCAAGGTCTATCACTATTTATGGAAAAAACACGGCAGCATCAATACCAAGGCCGCCAAAGAAGGTTTGAAACTCTATGCCGAGCACAGTGACGACGCACTAGCAAATCCAGGCAAACACCCGAACATTGATAGGTTACTGGAAGTGTTGGAAACTAATGCCGAATTAACAGTAAATGCCAGTTAATTTGCTGGTAACACTTCAAAATCATGGGTAATCGCCACGCTTTTACTCAACATTATCGAAGCAGAGCAGTATTTTTCAGCCGATAATTTCACCGCACGTTCCACTTGGGCAGGGTTCAAATCTTTACCCGTGACCACAAAATGCACATGAATCTTGGTGAACACTTTTGGCACTTCATCGGCACGCTCAGCTTCCATTTCTGCCACACAATCCACCACGTTTTGGCGCGATTTTTTAAGGATGGTGACGACATCAAACGAGGTGCACGCGCCCATGCCGATGAGTAGCATTTCCATTGGGCGCATACCCAGATTCCGGCCACCCGCTTCCGGCGCGCCATCCAATACCACAGCATGGCCGGTTTCGGATTCGCCCATAAAGCAGACGTTTTCAACCCATTTGATGCGCGCTTTCATTACTTCACATTCAACAGTTCAACGTCAAAAATAAGTGTGGCATTTGGCGGTATCACACCACCCGCACCGCGTGCGCCATAGCCCATGTGTGGAGGAATAATCAATGTACGCTTACCACCTTCTTTCATGCCTACAACACCTTCGTCCCACCCTTGTATGACCTGGCTACCACCGAGAAAGAAGCTGAAGGGTTCACCACGATCTACCGAGCTATCAAATTTACTGCCGTGACCTTCTGGCTTGCTAGGGTCATACAGCCAACCAGTGTAATGCACGCTAACTGTCGTACCCGCGATGGCTTCTTTACCTTTGCCTAAGGTTTGATCTATTTTTTGCAATTCAGTCACAGTTTTTTTCATCATCATCTTCTCTTTGGCGGGTTCGGCAGTAACAGGGTTGGAAATAGCAAATATGGCGGCTAAGGCCACAACGCCGAATAAAGTATATTTCATTTAGCATTCCTTGAAGATTAAAAAAGCGACATGATAGCTTATTGAACGAGTGTATGCGCCGTTTCGGATACAATTGTGCTGACCGTCGCACTTGGTTATCATGCTGCATGCACGTCACCGTGGCCTCACTAAAGAGTATGTCAAATTGAAAAAAAATAGCTTTACGCAAGAAGAATTATTGGCCTGTGGTCACGGCGAGTTATTTGGGCCTGGCAACGCAAGATTACCGCTACCACCCATGCTAATGTTCAATCGCATCGTGTCCATCACCGAGGATGGCGGCACTTACGGCAATGGGCAAATCGTTGCTGAACTGGATGTATCACCGGACTTATGGTTTTTTGACTGTCATTTTGAAAGCGACCCAGTGATGCCAGGATGCTTAGGTTTGGATGCTATGTGGCAACTCGTAGGATTTTTTCTGGGATGGATGGGTGGCCCGGGGCGCGGACGGGCACTGGGTTCCGGCGATGTTAAATTTACTGGACAAGTGATACCAACTTGCAAAAAAGTGACCTACACTATTGATATGAAGCGGGTCATCATGCGTAAACTGGTGATGGGAATTGCCGACGCGCGCATGGATGTGGATGGCCGTGAAATCTATGTAGCCAATGATCTGCGTGTGGGTTTATTTACACAAACAGATAATTTCTAAGAAAAATTGTAAGTACAGTTAGGGGAAGTTATGCGACGTGTCGTCGTCACCGGAATGGGTATCGTATCCAGTCTTGGTAATAACAAGACAGAAGTGCTAGATAGCCTGAAACGAGGCCGTTCTGGCATTACCTTTCAACAGGAATATGCCGATCATGGCTTGCGTTCGCAGGTGGCAGGTTCGGTAAAGAACCTGAACGTACAAGAACTGATAGACCGCAAACTCTTGCGTTTTATGGCGAGCGGCCACGCCTACGCCTGGATAGCCATGCAGGAAGCGATTGCTGACGCAGGGTTGCCACCAGAATTAGTGTCCAACATCCGTACCGGCCTAGTAGTAGGCGCAGGGGGCACCTCTACCGAAAGCATGTTGGAAGGCACCGACACGCTACGTGAAAAAGGCATACGCCGCGTAGGACCTTATATGGTGACCAAGACCATGTCTAGCGGGGTTTCAGCATGCTTGGCCACTGGTGCACAGATCAAGGGTATCAACTACAGCATCAGTTCCGCCTGTTCCACCAGCGCCCACTGTATAGGCAATGGCTTGGAACAAATCCAGATGGGCAAGCAGGACATAGTATTTGCCGGTGGCGCTGAAGAAGAGCATTGGACCATGTCTTTCCTGTTCGATGCGATGGGTGCACTTTCCAGCAAATACAACGATACGCCAGATAAGGCTTCGCGCACCTATGACGCGAACCGTGATGGCTTTGTCATCTCCGGCGGTGGCGGCATTTTGGTGTTAGAAGAGTTGGAACACGCCAAAAAACGTGGTGCGAAGATTTATGCAGAAATCGTTGGTTATGGCGCAACCTCTGACGGCTACGACATGGTTGCGCCATCTGGCGAGGGCGCGGAACGCTGTATGCGCATGGCTTTGGAAGGTGTGAAGGATAAGGTTAACTACATCAATACCCACGGCACCAGCACACCAGTGGGCGACACCAAAGAGCTTGAAGCAATACGTGCGGTGTTTGGCACCGATGCTCCACACATTGCCTCTACAAAATCACTATCCGGTCATGCGCTAGGCGCTGCGGGGGTTAATGAAGCGGTGTATAGCTTGCTGATGATGGAAAATAACTTCATCGCCGCTTCAGCCAATATTGAAACTTTAGACCCTGCCGCTGAAGGCTTGCCCATCGTGCGGCAGCGCATAGATAACGTTAATATCAAAACTGCACTTTCCAACAGCTTTGGTTTTGGCGGTACTAATGCCTGTTTGGTGTTTTCAAAATCGACTTAACGTAAGCTCATTGCTGGCCAGCCGTGTGTCTTGGCATATTCTGCCAAAATCGGATCTGCATTCACTGCTATCGGCTTATCCACGGCCTGCATCAAAGGTAAATCGTTGTGTGAATCGCTATAAAACCAAGTAGTTTCAAAGCTGCTCAGAGCTTGCCCGCGCGATTCCAACCACTGATTCAACCTAGTGACCTTGCCTTCCTTAAAACTAGGAATACCACTGACGTGGCCAGTAAATTCGCCATTGATGTGTTCTGGCTCGGTCGCGATTAGATGCGGAACACCGAATTCAGTAGCTATCGGCGCAGTCACAAAGCTATTGGTGGCGGTAATCACCACCAATAAATCGCCATTGGCACGATGTTGCTCCACCAGTGCACGAGATTTGTCGGTCATCATTGGCCTTACTTTAAGCTCCATATAGAGCTTATGCAGTGCATCCAGCTGGCTACGCGGATGGGCTGCCAAGGGACGAAACTGAAATTCCATAAACGCTACGATGTCCAGATTGCCATCTTTGTAATCCTGATAGAACTGAAGATTTTTGGCGGTGTGAGAGCTATCCAGTACACCCTGCTCTATCAGAAACTGCCCCCATTGGTAGTCGCTATCTCCGTTTAATAGCGTGTTATCTAAATCAAATAAAGCGAGTTGCAATGAGGGCTCCTAAAAGTTAAACCTGTGGATGTGCGCGTTCAAGCTTGGAATGTAGCTTGTTCAGCGCGTTGATGTAGGCCTTGGCGGAAGCGATGACAATATCGGTATCCGCTCCCAAGCCATTGACGATGCGGCTTTCCTTTGACAAGCGCACAGTGACCTCACCTTGAGCATCGGTACCGCTGGTGATGTTATTCACCGAATAAAGCAACAGTTCGGCGCCACTTTGCACCATGCTTTCCAACGCTTTGAACGATGCGTCCACTGGTCCGCCGCCATCGGCCTCAGCGCTGCGCTCTTTGGTGCTTTCCAGTATTGTCACCTTGGCGTGTGGTGTTTCGCCAGTTTCAGACTTTACTTGCAAATACACCAATTTGTAGTGCTCTGGTGCTTCACTGATGATTTCGTCGCTGACCAAAGCTTGCAAGTCTTCGTCGAAAATCTCACGCTTTTTGTCGGCCAATTCCTTGAACTTGCCAAAAGCAGCGTTCAAAACCTCTTCGCTTTCCAACACAATACCCAGTTCTTGCAAACGTGTTTTGAAAGCGTTACGGCCTGACAGCTTGCCCAAGGTGAGCTTATTAGCTCCCCAGCCCACGTCCTCAGCCCGCATGATTTCATAAGTCTCGCGGTGCTTGAGTACTCCGTCTTGGTGGATGCCAGATTCGTGCGAAAACGCGTTCGCACCAACAACCGCTTTGTTAGGCTGTACCGGATAGCCAGTGATGCTAGAGACCAATTTGGAAGTAGGCACAATTTGCGTGGTATCAATACGAGTGTCACAACTAAACACATCACGTCGAGTTTTCACCGCCATCACCACTTCTTCCAAACTAGCATTGCCCGCGCGTTCGCCCAAACCGTTGATGGTGCATTCCACCTGTCGCGCACCGTTCATTACGGCGGCCAATGAATTCGCCACCGCCATACCGAGATCATTGTGGCAATGCGTTGACCAGATCACTTTGTCGCTATTCGGTACGCGCGCAATCAACTGCTGTATACGTTCGCCCCACAAAACGGGAATGCTATAACCCACGGTATCTGGCACATTGAGCGTTTTAGCGCCAGCTTGGATGACTGCATCGAAAATCCGCACCAAAAAGTCCATTTCCGATCGCACCGCGTCTTCTGCCGAGAACTCTACGTTATCGGTATATTCCAGCGCCAATTTCACCGCCTCGACTGCGTTCTCGACCACTTGATCAGGAGTCATGCGTAACTTCTTTTCCATGTGGATTGGTGAGGTGGCGATAAAAGTGTGGATGCGTCCAGATTTGGCCGGAGTAATGGCCTCACCTGCTGCACGTACGTCACGCTCATTGGCGCGCGCCAGCGAACATACTGTGGAATTTTTCACCGTTTTCGCGATGGCGTGGATGGCATCTGCATCGCCCGGGCTGGCGGCGGCAAAGCCAGCCTCTATCACGTCCACACCCAGTTTTTCCAACTGGCGTGCGATACGAATTTTTTCTTCCTTAGTCATCGCGGCGCCCGGGCTTTGCTCGCCGTCGCGCAAGGTAGTATCAAAAATAATGAGTTTGTCTTGCATATGTTGTTGCATGGTAATACTCCATTTAAGGCGTTATTTCACACGTGTGGTAAGTGTACCGCACGAACTTAACTTCTGATTGGGGGGAGAGTATTTAGCGCGCGACGCGCAGGTACAGACCTGCAAGCAGCAGGTTGAAATGAGAAAAAACTGAAGTGGTGCGATCAAAAAACATAGTGGTGCGAATATAGCGGCTTTCGCCTAAATGTGCAAGTTCAGGAATGCAAAGGTTAAAACGCGGCTAAAACGCCCCAAAACCGCTGCATGGCCAAATTAGATCCGGCGATCTCTTTGTGTACCGATTCTGTAATAGCGTATTCCGGGCTAATTGTTTTCCGCATGATTCTGCCATTCTGCGGCATGCCATGCGCGGTCAACACAAGAAATACTTCCGGGCAACCGGGTTTCACCCCATTTTTATACACTAGACCGATCTCATAGTTCTTGAGTCTTACAAATGAACCCGGAGGATACAAACCTATTTCTTTGATGAAATAGGGTGCCAGCTTACTATCTATCTCTTTATTTTTACTCAGAAAAATATCTTTCAATGCAGCACTAGGCAATGCAAGCTTGCGACTACTGGTCACGCGTGCGCAATAGCGGTCAGCTAAGCCTATCAATTTGGCAAATACTGGAATTTCATCACCTTTTTTACCATTTGGGTAGCCGCTACCATCTTCATTTTCATGATGGTTAAGCACAGCTGCAAGCCATGCTTCATCAGTCACGCCGAAGCTTTTAAGCATTTCCACGCTGTGCTCAGGATGTGTGCGAAGGTGATCTTTCTCTTCTTGAGTCAGGGGGCCCTGTTTTTTATCCAAGTGTTCCTGATAATCCAGCATACCTAAATTTGCGGTCAAGGCCGCGGCGATACCAGTGATGATATCTTCCCGCGATATCCCCATGGATCTAGCAACTAGCGATGCCACAATCGCTGTGTCAGTATTGTGTCGAAAATTGTATGGGCCGCCAGGTTTTTGATTTAAGAATATACAAGCCACAGCCACGTCTGAATCTAATTCAACAGCGGTATACACCATCTCGGCGAATTCGCGCATCTTTGCCGACACATCGGGAAACGCCGCAAGAACAGGTAAAGACTTTCTCAATAAATAATTAGCGCGATTAAGAATACGCACCACAGATGGCTCGTTCTTGGGATTGAAATATACCTCTTCTGCATCACTGGAATAATTGATTTCAGTGTACAAGCCCTCGGATACCAGCCGCGTCTTCGATGATTCGCTGGCCACAGTCTCCCCAGCACGCAACAATAACTTACCGTCCTCGCCAAACACATTCCATGGCAAGGGCTGCCCGACAATGATGTCCATGATCCCAATTCGTCGTTTAGCCATGTGTACTCCTCATAATTTCTGCTTTACCTTAGTTTCTACAACTGATAATTGTCTGTTATAACCATTGTATAAAACTGTTAAATACTACCAATGACAAAGCAACAATCCTATCAATGCGCCGCAACAACGCCCCATAGATCTATCATGGGATGAGTTCCAGCCTCCTCACGTGGAAGCTCTTCTCGCACTGCAAATTCTTTGATATCTGTATCCCTCACGGTACCATGTTCCTGAGGCATTCCATTTGCAGCTATAGTCACATGCACCATTAACCCTGCAGGTGTTGCATTTTTTTTAGTCACTATACCAATTTGTCCATTTTTCAGCCTGACTGCAGTTCCAGTTGGGTGCAAACCTATGGCCTTAACCAGATATGCAGTGAGTTTAGGTGCAAATTCCTTGCCAGCCAAGATGTCGCGTATTGCAACATTAGGTAGCAATGGTGGGCGATATTTGTTCATCAGGCGTGCAGTATAGCGATCTGCCATGGCAATCAGTTTGGCGTGATCAGGGATTTCATCACCTTTTTTTCCCGCAGGATATCCGCTGCCATCCTCGCTTTCATGGTGGCTCAGCACATAGGAAAGCCACTTTTCATTTTTAACACCAGCGTTCTGTAATATTTCTACCGCTTTCTGCGGATGCCGATGTATCAGTGATCGTCCTTCTTCGGTAAGTCCACCGCGCTTGAGGTTGAGCTTATCCTGATAGTCCAGCATAGCTATGTTCATGGTCAAGGCGGCTGAAACAATGATCAACAACTCTTCGTGCGCCAATTTCATAATTTGCCCAAGCAATCCCGCGAGTACGGCGGTATCAACCATATGGCGATAGCTATAGGGTGTATCTTCCTGATTCATCAGAATGCAGGCCACTGCCACATCTGCATTTAATTCCAACGCTTCCAAAACCAGTTCAGCAATCGCTGTTACTTTAGCTTCACCGTCACCTTCTCTTTCCAAATTAGGCAACGTTTTTTGTAATAGTTTGCTAGCAAGATTGAGGATACGTAAAACTGACGCCGGTTCACGCTCTGCGATGCCTTGGTCGCTAGAGCCAGCCTTAACATCAAAGTATAAGCCTTGGGTAGCAAGGCGGTACGCTTGTAGTTCACTAGTAATCGGCTCGTTGGCTTTGAGCAGCAAGCGACCCTCTTCGTTGAAGATATTCCAAGGTATCTTTGCCCCAACATAGGCTTTGCCTGCGGTTAAGTATCTTTTGCTCATGGTGCTTTAAGTTTTGTGTCTAAACTTCAACGTCAGCCAGTTAGCATAACCTGACAGGCCATACAAAACGAACAAGAAAAATAATACTTCGGGTGGGCTATAAGAAACAAGAACGAAAGCCAACACGATGAGCAGCACTACCATAAATGGCACACTACGCCGCAAGTTGAAATCCTTGCCACTGTAATAGCGTAAATCGCTCACCATGGTTAAACCAGCAAACACAGTAGTCACCCAAGCTAGCCATTTTATGTGCAATACACCTAACATGACATCACTTCCGCTCACTCCGTTTGAGTTAGCAACCCACACCAAACCAGCTAGCAAGGCCGCCGCCGCAGGGCTAGGTAAACCTTGAAAGAAACGCTTGTCGCTTTCATCCAACTTAGTGTTGAAACGCGCCAATCGTAACGCCGCACCGGCACAATAAATAAACGCCGCAATCCAACCCAGCTTGCCCATAGGCTTCAACGCCCACACATAGAGCACCAAGGCCGGAGCCACACCAAACGAGACCATGTCTGACAGCGAATCATATTCAGCCCCAAACGCACTTTGTGTGCGTGTAAGGCGCGCCACGCGACCATCCAGTCCATCTAAAATCATAGCGAGGAAAATCGCTACCGCAGACTGCTCAAACTGTCCGCCCATGGCTTGTACGATGGAATAAAAACCGGCAAATAGCGCACCCGTAGTAAACAAATTGGGCAATAAATAAATGCTCCTCTCCCGGAGTTTTGGATCCAAGAGTGGGCGTGGTTTGCGTGGGCGTGGTGTTTGGGTAGCCATATTCGGTTGAGTATAGCAAACAGAAGCTTATGGTAGTATCCCGCCAGTTCTAAAAACAGCCTACTATGCAATTCAATATTACACATCAAGACGGCGCGGCGCGGCGGGCTAGTTTAAGTCTAGCTCACGGCACGGTCGAAACGCCAGCATTTATGCCTGTCGGCACTTATGGCACGGTCAAGGCCATGAGTCCGCTGGAGCTTCGCGAGATTGGCGCGCATATCGTGCTGGGTAATACATTTCATCTGTGGCTGCGCCCAGGACTGGAAGTGATTGCCGCACACGGTGGCTTGCACCGCTTTATGGCATGGGATGGTCCGATACTCACCGACTCTGGAGGTTTCCAAGTATGGAGCTTGGGTGATTTACGCAAAATCACTGAAGAGGGCGTGAAATTCCGCTCACCCATTAACGGTGATGCCTGCTTTTTAAGCCCGGAAGAATCCATGCGGATACAAAAAGTACTGAATTCGGACATCGTGATGGTGTTCGACGAGTGTACACCGTACCCCGCTACCGAGCGCGAAGCCAAGGATTCCATGGAACTCTCGCTACGTTGGGCGACGCGTTCCAAGGCAGAACACACAGGTAACCCCAATGCACTGTTCGGCATTATTCAAGGCGGAATGCATGAGCATCTACGTGATGCTTCGCTGGCTGGCCTTGAACAGATAGGCTTTGACGGGTATGCCATAGGTGGGCTTTCCGTGGGCGAGCCTAAAGAAGACATGCTACGTATTTTAGTACATACCTCGCCACAAATGCCCCAACACAAACCACGATATTTGATGGGGGTCGGCACACCAGAAGACTTGGTTACCGCCGTGAATGCAGGAGTGGATATGTTTGACTGCGTGATGCCTACACGCAACGCCCGCAATGGTTGGCTGTTCACCCGTTTTGGTGATGTCAAAATCAAAAATGCGCGGTACACCAACGACACCGAACCGCTGGATGCCGAATGTCAGTGCTACACATGCCGCAACTTTACTCGCGCTTATTTGCATCATTTACACCGCGTAGGAGAGATTTTGGGCGCACGGCTCAACACCATCCACAACTTGCATTACTACCAAGAGCTGATGCAAGGCTTACGTGCAGCGATTGAGGTGAGTGATTTGCAAGCTTTCACCAAAGCGTTTCATGAGAAAAGAGCCGCGCTGTGTTAAAATCTCGCGGTTTTTTAGTGTCTAACTTTTAAGGAAAATTCCGTGTTTATTAGCAACGCTTACGCTGCCGATGCCGCAGCGCCAGGTTTAACCAGCTTTCTGCCATTCATCATTATCTTTGTGTTGTTCTGGTTTATGTTAATTCGTCCACAAATGAAGCAGGCCAAAGACCACCGCAACATGCTCGCGGCTCTGCAAAAAGGTGATGAAGTCGCCACTACTGGTGGCTTGGTAGGTAGAGTGGTCAAAGTTAGCGAGGCTTACGTCAGCCTTGAAATTGCGACTGACACCGTAGTCAATGTGCAAAAAATTACGGTGCAAACGCTACTACCCAAAGGCACTATTAAAGCCATCTAACCACTGCTTGAGTCCCCCATGAATCGCTACCCTCTGTGGAAATACATCTTTATCGGCTTAGTGCTGCTGCTCAGCGCACTGTATTCACTGCCAAACTTGTTTGGTGAATCGCCTGCTGTGCAGATTTCTGCGCTTAAATCCAACTTCAAGGTAGATACCGCTCTGATGGCTGATGTTGAAAGCGCATTGAAATCGGCCAATTTGGCATCTCAAGCCATCATTCTGGATAAAACCAGTATCAAGGTGCGCTTTGCCAATCCAGACACCCAAATCAAGGCTAAAGATGTGCTACAGAGCAAACTAGGCGAAGGTTACGTGGTCGCACTCAATTTGTTATCCAGTTCGCCCGATTGGCTACGACATTTAGGCGCATTGCCTATGTATCTAGGTCTGGATTTGCGTGGCGGCGTGCATTTCCTCATGCAGGTAGACATGAAAGCAGCGCTGGACAAAGCTTTAGAACGTTATGTGGGTGACATTCGCACGCAGTTACGCGACAAA
>JAIOOY010000088.1 GCA_021414145.1 Methylophilales bacterium
CCATCTTCAGCACCCAAATTTCAAATAGCTTGTCGCCGCCGGAGAGTACGGCGGTTCCCAGCAGTAATAATACAAAACCAAGAATTTGCTTGCCACGTTTGCCGGTTTCCATCAATTTGCCCCGAAAGCGCATCATCAAGGGACGAGAAATCAAACCTAAAACGACGAGCGGTATCGCTGCACCCAGACCAAAAGTAGCCATGACACCGGTAATCTTAAGCAGGTTTTCACCTTGGCTGGCTAGGGTGATCGCAGCGCCTAAGGTCGGGCCAACACAAGGGCTCCACACCAAGCCTAGTAAGAATCCAAGCAGGAACTGGCCATGCAAACCTTCCAAGGTAATTCCCGCCAGCAGCGTTTGGCCGGATGAGGATAAACGTGAGGTGGCTTGGGCGAATTTTTCCTGTAACACCGGTAGTAACAACACCAAGCCAAAAATGATGAGTAGTACAGAACCCGCCATGCGCAAGGAGTCTTGATCCAGCCCCACCGCACCGCCCGCTGCGGCCACCGCCACACCCACCAGGGTGAACGAGAGCGCCAAACCGCAAGCCAAGGCGATTGCTCCGAACCTATGCGCCGCCAATGCGCTTGCCAACAAAATGGGGATTAGTGGCAACACACAAGGCGACAACGTAGATAACACGCCAGCGAGGCCAGCCAAGCCATACGTGGCGAGATTGAATTCCATCTTAGAGCGCTTTTTTCAACAAAGCGGCGATGCCGCTTTCCCGTGTGTCGCCCAAAGAGCGACCCACTTCTTGCGCGCCTTTGAACACAATCAGTGTGCTTTGCCGGTTAGCGTGAAAGGATTTGACCACGTCTACTTGGTTGTCAAAATCCACACGCAACATGACAATATTTTTGAACTCATCACTTTGCGCCAGTTTTTCAACGATACCGGCCTGTGCGCGGCAAGTCGGACACCAATCGGCATGAATCATGACCAGAACAGGCTTACCGTCTTTCTGGGTTTGATTGAAAGTGGCTTGGTCGAATGGCTTACCAGCAGCCAGCAATTGTGCAGAAAACAGCAGAGATACGGCAAATATCAAGAAACGTTTTAGCATGTTTTTTACCTCAGTTGAGTATGGTTTAGTCGCCATGGGTGGTTACTCCTTACAGCGAAGATACACCCAGTACTCACCATCAGACCATGGTAATGAACTATTGATTCCTAAATCACCATCAAATCTACAAACTCGTTGACTGGCATAGATTCCAACAGCTTCTGATTCAGGCATAAGTCGAGGATGGCAGCCTGCTGCTTGGCCGGGAAACGCCGCGCTAGGTTGGTCTTGAACTTCTTGACCAGTTCCGGGATACCTTCCGCACGACGGCGGCGATGGCCGATCGGGTATTCCACCGCGATGTTGTCTGAAGCGCTGCCATCCTTGAAGAAGATTTGAATCGCGTTGGCGATGGAACGCTTTTCCGGGTCTAAGTAGTCACGCGTATATTCCGCCTTCTCTACGCACACCATCTTATCGCGTAGCGCATCCACACGGGGGTCGGCGGCAACTGCATCCTCGTAGTCGGCGGCGGTGAGATTGCCTTTCAGTAGTCCAATAGCGGTCATATACTGGATGCAATGGTCACGGTCGGCCGGGTTATTGAGCGGGCCTGATTTATCAATGATGCGAATGGCGGATTCATGGGTGGTGATGACGATCTTGTCGATCTGCGCGATCTGTTCCAGCGTCTGCAATTTGCCGCCTACTTGGGCGTTGAGCTGGAAGGCACATTCCACTGCGGTTTGAGCATGGAATTCAGCAGGGAAGGAAATCTTGAACAACACCTGTTCCATCACATAAGAGCCGTAAGGACGTTGGAACTTGAAGGCATTGCCCTTGAAAAGCACATCGTAGAATCCCCAGGTTTTGGCAGTGAGTGCAGAGGGATAGCCCATCTCCCCCTTCATCACCATCAGCGCCAATCGCACAGCACGACTGGTGGCATCGCCCGCCGCCCAGGACTTGCGTGAGCCGGTGTTAGGACTATGGCGATAGGTACGCAAAGCCTGACCATCGATCCAAGCATTGGAAACCGCATCTATGATCTGCGCCTTGCTGGCGCCGAGCATGCCGGCGACGACTGCGGTAGACGCCACCTTGACCAGCACCACGTGATCTAGGCCGACGCGATTGAAGCTGTTCTCCAGCGCTAGTACACCTTGAATCTCATGCGCCTTAATCATCGCGGTGAGCACGTCCTTGATAGTCAGCGCCGCTTTTCCCTCAGCCACACGGGTACGAGACAACCAATCTGCGGTGGCAAGAATGCCGCCCAAGTTGTCAGAAGGATGACCCCACTCTGCAGCTAGCCAGGTGTCGTTAAAATCCAGCCAACGAATCATGGCACCGATATTAAATGCCCCCAAAACGGGGTCTAGCTGGTAGTTGGTACCTGGTACCTTGCTGCCGTTGGGTACGTTGGTACCGGTCACGATGGGCCCTAAAAGTTTGGTGCATGCCGGGTAATCCAATGCTTCAAAACCGCAGCCTAGGGTATCCATCAGGCAGTTGCGGGCGGTGTCGAAAGCCTCGTCGCTGTTGATGACATAATCGTGTACATAGTTGGCGATATCCACCAGCACTTGATCAGGATCAGGGCGGACGTTGGAAATATGGGCTGACATGGTCTGACTTTCGATAAAAATTAACGGTTATTGATGGATACGAACGGGCGATTCTCAGGCCCGTTGTATTCCGCATTGGGACGGATGATCTTGTTATCGATGCGCTGTTCGATCACGTGCGCGACCCAGCCGGTGGTGCGCGAGATGACGAATATGGGTGTGAACATGCCTGTCGGGATGCCCATCATGTGATAACTCGACGCGCTGTACCAATCCAGATTAGGGAACATCTTCTTCTCGCGCCACATCACGGATTCGATGCGTGCAGAAATCTCGAATAGATTCAAGTTATTGCCGTCTTCGCACAAGGCGCGGCTGGTGGCTTTGATGCACTCATTGCGCGGGTCGGCGATGGTATAGACCGGGTGGCCGAAGCCGATGATGATTTCCTTGGCGGCCATGCGGCGTACGATGTCGGCCTCGGCCTCGTCGGGGGTTTTGTAGCGCTGGATGATTTCCATCGCTGCCTCATTGGCACCGCCATGCTTGGGGCCGCGCAGCGCACCAATGGCACCGGTGATACAGGAGTACATATCCGACAAGGTGCCGGCTACCACGCGGGCGGTAAAGGTGGAGGCATTGAACTCATGTTCTGCATACAGCACCAGTGAGGTATTCATGGCACGGGTGTGTAGCGCGGATGGCTTCTTGCCATGCAGTAGATGCAGGAAATGCGCGGCTACGGAGTCGTCGTCGGTCTCCAGCTCGATGCGCTTGCCGTTGTGGCTGTAGTGATACCAGTAAAGCAAAATGGAACCGAAACAGGAGATCAACCGGTCACCTAGATCCTTTGCAGCCTGGATGTTGCGATCCGGTGCTTCCGGTTGCAGCGTGCCTAGCATGGAGCAGCCGGTGCGCATCACGTCCATCGGGTGGGCGGACGCAGGGATCTGTTCCAGCACTTTTTTCAATGCGTCAGGCAATCCCCTCAGAGTTCTTAATTTTTTGTGATAAGCCGTCAGTTGGGCAGTGGTAGGGAGTTCACCGTGAATCAGCAGATAAGCGACTTCCTCGAAGGTAGCACCTTCTGCTAACTCGATGATGTCATAACCCCGGTAATGCAGGTCATTGCCGGTATGGCCTACTGTGCAGATCGCGGTCGTTCCCGCCGCTACACCCGCTAGGGCAACGCCTTTTTTCTTTTTAGGTTGTTCGGTCTCTGTATTCATTTCCCCTCCTTAAACAGCTGATCCAGTTTTTCTTCAAATGCGTGGTAGCCAAGAAACTCGTAAAGCTCTGCGCGGCTTTGCATCAACTCGACCACGTTCTTTTGTGTGCCGTCCTTGCGTACGGCCTGATAAACCTTGAGTGCGGCCTGATTCATGGCGCGGAACGCCGACAGCGGGTATAGCACCAGACTGACATCCGCACTTGCCAACTCGTCTACGGTAAACAAAGGCGTAGAGCCGAACTCGGTGATGTTGGCGAGCACCGGTACCTTGACCGCCGCCGCGAATTGTTTGTACATGGCCAGTTCGGTCATGGCCTCGGGGAAGATCATGTCGGCACCGGCTTCCACACAAGCACAGGCGCGGTCGATGGCAGACTGCAGACCTTCCACGGCCAATGCATCTGTTCGTGCCATGATGACGAAATCAGAATAAGTCTTAGCATCGACAGCGGCTTTGACGCGATCGACCATCTCAGCTTGCGTGACGACAGCCTTGTTTGGGCGATGGCCACAGCGTTTTGCCTGCACTTGGTCTTCGATATGCACTGCTGCTGCACCCGCTTTGATAATGGATTTGATGGTACGGGCTATATTAAATGCCCCGCCAAAGCCGGTATCAACATCTACCAGGAGTGGCGTGTCGACTCGGTCGGTAATGCGACGCACATCCACCAGAACATCTTCCAATGTGGAAATGCCCAGATCTGGCAAACCGAGTGAACCTGCAGCCACACCGCCCCCAGAAAGATAAAGTGCTTTATAGCCACTATTTGTCGCTAAAATGGCATGATATGCATTGATTGTGCCGATAACTTGCAGCGGCTTCTCATTTTTTAGAGCGGCACGAAACCGTGCGCCTGCGGATACGGTCATGATTCTTCCTTAACTGAAGAAAGCAGTAGCTGCTGTGGTGGGGATATCTACGCCAGTAAGTTTCGCCTTTTGCAGGACTTCCCAGAAATAACGGTAAGTGGCGCGGTCGTGCAGCTCACCTTCATACTGGATGGGACCCCAATCAGCTTGCTGCGCTGCCAAGAGAATGTTCGCCGCATCAGCCACTTCGCTGTAATCGGGCTTCATAGCATCCACGATGGCCTGAATCTGTGTTGGGTAAATGCTCCACATGCGCATGAATCCAAATTCGTTACGTGCGCGACTGGCATCAGAGAACGTCGTCTCTGTGTTCTTTAAATCCAGCGTTACGTTGTGCGCAGGCACTACGCCGTGTGCCAAAGCCGCTGCGACGACGTTTGCTTTGGCGCGAGCCAGCAGACGATGCTCGAACTGCCCCGGGCTGCGCATGGCAGAGGCGGGAATTGCGCCATGATGCCCACTGACAAAATCCATCAAACCAAAATCCAGCACCTGAATCCATGGTAGTGCGGCGATTTCATACACATCATGCAATGCACCGTGGGTTTCTATCAACACATGCACCGGAATTTCGCGTTCAATACCGTGAAGTTTTGCGACTTTCTGAATATAGGCGATCATCTCCGCCGCTTGGCTAGCGCGAGTAGACTTTGGAATGGTAATGTAGGCAAGAAGCCGGCCAGCACCGCCCACGAGGATATCAATGTCCTGCCTCCAAGCGGAGTGGCTGTAATCATGTATCCGTGCGCCAGCCATCTTGTATTTATTCGCCTCAGAATTCACGACGCGCACGATCATCTCGGCATGTTCGCGCTCTTGTCCTGCTACGGCACCATCTTCACAGTCACAAGTAATATCAAACACTGCACCGATACTCTCTTGCAGCGACAAGGCCTTGAGAATGAGTTTTTCGCTACCGGCAAAATGCTCGCAGGCAGGAATCAGTGGGAACGATTTTTCGCCTCCAAATAGCGCGGTATTGGGATGTGTGGACATTAGTTTTTCCTCGGCATGAATACTGTGTAGTCGAGATCGAGCACGACGTTGGGGTGATATGTTCTTTTACCGTTTTGTTCGACATGGGTGTCCTGAAGCTCGGTGGCTGCCAAGTTTCTCAATCCGACCATGCGTAGCCGCAGAGCACCAATGTCGCTTCTACCCGGCAGTTCCCACCTTTCCAAAATCTCTGTCCAGGTATAAAAGGTATCCCCGCCAAAACTCGGGTTGCAGTGAGTTCCTGCGTTGATAGCGGCGATGGCGATCGCATTCTCCAGACCATCGTATGAAAGTGCACGACATACCGAGATCACGTGACCACCGTACATCAGTCTCCGTCCAAATGCCGAACCCTGCATCATCAGTGCGTCAAAGTGCAGGCGCGCATTGTTCTGGTAGAGTTTGGTCGCCAGTGTGTGATCGCTATCATCGACCGTCATCCCTGACGGATGATTGATACGTGTACCCGGGACGAAGTCATCCCAAAGTGCGCTACTCCCGGTTTCAGCTGTTTCGAACTGGTAGCCATCTATAAATTGAGGCAAGCAGAGACGCTCGGCTGATACTACTGACGGCATATCCGGAACAACTGTCTCTGGTGCGGGTCGCGAAAGATCATTTTTGTGCACCATGACCCAACGCTTCCATTCAAGCACTGGCTGCTGATTCTGGTTGCACGAAACAGAATGCACATAAACCACACCACTTTTGCCATTAGAGTTTTGCTTTAGGCCAATAACAGTAGAGGAAGTGCTCAGGGTGTCGCCGGGATACACAGGCGCGATAAATCTAACATCGGCATATCCAAGATTGGCTATGGCATTTACTGAGATATCAGGAACGGTTTTACCAAAAGCGATGTGAAACGCCAACAAGTCATCGATGGTACGGTTGCGGTAGCCCAGTGCATGCGCGACAGGTTGCGCGCAGTGCAATATATGCCGACTTCCGGTTAATGCAATATATAAGGATGCATCGCCATCCGTGATGGTGCGTGGCGTGGCGTGGCACAATACTTGACCAAGCGAGAAATCTTCAAAAAAATTTCCGGTAGCGCTATTTTGGATGGGGTTAGGCATGATATTCCAGCTCCTCTGCTTCGAGCTTCTCTATCATTTCACTCAAAGTCAGTAAGCGCTTTGCTGCATGAACATGATGGTGTTCAACCAGCCTGTCGTTTACGACCACAGTTCCTCGCCCTGCCGCGTTGGCCGCAGAGAGTGCAGTAATGATCTCGCGCGCAGTAGCCACTTCAGATGCCTTTGGAGTAAATGCGTCATTGGCGTAGGCGAGTTGTAATGGATGTACCAAAGATTTCCCATCGAAACCTAAGTCGCGACCCAAACGGCAGGCGAATTCAAACGCTTCCATATCTTTGAGATGACTGTTGATGCCATCCACTACGCAACGGTTATAGGCGCGTGCTGCCAGAATGACCATGGAAAGGCTGGTCAGTAAGGGTAGTCGTTCGCTGGTAGTACGGGCATGCAACTGCGAAACCAGATCAGAAGTGGCCATAATCATGCAGGCAATACGGTCAGACGCACTGGCGATTTCCTCTGCATGTAATACTGCCAGCGGGCTTTCAACCATGACCATGACTGGGAGATTATGGCCTCCAGCGGCATCAAGCTCATCGAGTCCAGCCAAAACATCATCTCGACTCTCGATATTCGTGAATAGGATGGCATCCGCACCAATATTAGCTACCGCCTTAATGTCGTCGTGCCCCCAGGGGGAATCCAAGTCGTTGACTCTAATCACCACCTCATGAGAGCCGAAGCCTCCTTGTTTGACAGTATTCACAACGTTCTGGCGCGAAGCTTCTTTGGCTTCAATCAGAATAGGGTCTCCCAAATCAAAGATAAGTGAGTCCGCGCGCAAGCTTCGTGCCTTTTGCAGGTAGCGAAGATTGCAGCCAGGCACAAACAACATGGAGCGGCGGGGCCGGTAATAATTATTATTCATGCAAATTGCCTATGTCATTAAAGCTAGTAGAGCCCGATTCTATACGACACAAAAATCCAGTGTCAACAAAATTCTTATGTCTTATATAAGATATAAAATACTAGACTAAAAAATGAAACTACGATAAATTTATAGCTAATTATGAATGCGCCCAATTTCAGCCCGTTATACCAGCAAATCAAAACGCTGATTACGCAGAGCCTGGTTGCCAATGAATGGCGACCAGGCGAAGCTATACCTAGCGAAGTGGAGCTTGCGACGCGGTTTAATGTGAGTCAAGGCACGGTGCGTAAAGCCATAGATGAGTTGGCAACAGAAAACATATTGGTGCGTCGTCAAGGTAAAGGTACTTTCGTTGCCACGCATGAAGCAGAAGGTATCAAGCTGCGCTTCTTGCGCTTGGTGGCCGCGGATGGAACCAAAGAGTTACTTAATAATAGACTGCTTAGCTGTGAGCGCGGCAAGGCTTCTTCCAGAGTGGCGCGTTTGCTGAATGTGAAAACCGGTAGCGTAGTTATTGAAGTCAAACGCTTGTTGTTGTTTTCCAATAAACCATTGATTTTGGATCACATCGTGCTGCCAGCTACGCCTTTTAAAGGCGTAACCGCAGAGCGTATCGAAGCATTTAATGGCTCTATGTACCGTATGTATGAAACCCAGTTGGGTATCCGCATGGTGCGCGCTGATGAGCGACTGACCGCCATTGGTGCAGATGGGGAAGTGGCGAACCAGCTTGGATTGGCTCTAGGCACACCCCTGCTCAGCATTGAGCGCGTATCTTACACGTATGGCGACAAACCTATGGAATGGCGCTTAGGGCTGTGTTTGACTGACAATCATCATTATATGAACGAACTTGAATAATTTTTTGAAAGCACTTAAATGGCCAACCTAAAGCAACAAGCCCTCGATTACCACGAGTTTCCTAAGCCTGGAAAATTGTCGGTGGAATCCTCCAAGCCCTGTGCCACGGCAGCAGACTTGTCTCTGGCCTATACACCCG
Organism: Methylophilales bacterium; assembly: GCA_021414145.1. Taxonomy (GTDB): domain Bacteria; phylum Pseudomonadota; class Gammaproteobacteria; order Burkholderiales; family Methylophilaceae; genus CAILHX01. The sequence goes on from JAIOOY010000088.1 coordinate 8,650, forward strand.
GTGTGGCTGAACCGGTGCGTGAGATACATAAAGACCCGGCCAATGCCTACAAATACACCAATAAAGGCAATTTGGTGGCGGTGATCACCGATGGCACGGCGGTATTAGGACTGGGCAATGTAGGTGCACTGGCGGGCAAGCCGGTAATGGAAGGCAAGGCAGTGTTGTTCAAGCTGTTTGCGGGCATAGATGTGTTTGATATTGAAATCAAAGCACCATCCATAGAGGCATTTATCGAGACTGTGGTTAATATCGCGCCTACTTTTGGCGGCATTAATCTGGAAGACATCGCCGCACCCCATTGTTTCCGCATCGAAAAAGAACTCAAAGAACGCCTAGATATCCCGGTGTTTCATGACGACCAGCATGGTACGGCGGTGATTGTATGTGCCGCGCTGTTGAATGCCTTGGAGTTACAAGGTAAAACATTGTCCAACGCCAAGATCGTGTTCTTGGGTGCGGGGGCGGCGGGTTGCGCTTGTGCCAGACTGCTCAAGATCATGGGCGCAACGGATATTACAATGGTAGATAGAACTGGCGTGGTTCATACAGGTCGCGCCGACATTGCTGTGCTTCCACAAGATTTGGCACGTGATACTACTGCCCGTAGTTTGGCTGACGTGATGCCAAATTCCGACGTGTTTATTGGTGTCTCAGCAGCTAATGCCTTACCGCCTGAGTTGGTCAAAACCATGGCATCTAAGCCTGTGATATTTGCACTGGCTAATCCCGATCCAGAAATTCTGCCATCCGTCGCTCACGCACAACGTGACGACATCATCATGGCCACAGGTCGCTCCGATTTTCCCAACCAAGTGAACAATGCGCTTTGCTTCCCTTATCTATTCCGTGGTGCTTTGGATGCACGTGCCAAACAAATCACCGAAGCCATGCAGATTGCCGCCGCCAAAGCGCTGGCTGAACTCGCGCGTGAACCGGTGCCGCAAGTGGTGCTGGATGCTTACAACCTAAAAGAACTGAAATTTGGTAAGGAATACTTTATTCCCAAGCCTTTTGACCCTCGCTTGTTAGAGCGTGTTGCACCTGCCGTTGCCAAGGCCGCGCTGGAGTAAGCACATGGCAAAGCAACGCCCTATTTCTCGACCCAAAAACCTGAACTTGCTCAGTATCAGGCTACCCATCAATGCACTGGTATCCATATTGCATAGGGTGAGTGGGTTTCTGCTGTTTTTGGTGCTACCGTTAGTGTTGTGGTGTTTACAAACATCTTTTCAGTCAACCGCAGGCTTTGAGCAAGTGCAAGCGTTACTGGCGCATCCGCTCCCAAAGTTAATTTTGTTGAGCCTAGCTTGGGCATTCTTTCATCATTTCTTAGCAGGTTTACGTCACCTAGCGATGGACGTGCATTGGGGCACCAAACTTGCCAGCGCACGCATCACCAGTAAATTAGTGATGTTTGGCGGCCTATTGTTAACCTTATTGCTGGCGATGCAAATATGCTAAATCACATTTTCTCCAGTGGGTATTCAGGTTTACGCGGCTGGTTGTTGCAGCGCGCCACTGCGCTCATTATGGCGCTGTATTCGTTGCTGCTGTTAAGTTTGGTTTTAATGCATCCGCCAGTTAATGCGGAGACTTGGCAAGCACTCTTTGCGCCCTTGTGGATGCGACTTGCCACGATGCTGTTTCTGTTCAGCCTCTATTTGCACGCTTGGCTAGGTGTGCGTGACATCCTGAAAGACTATGTGCAAGCGCCAAAAATCCGTGCGGCTTTACAAGCCACGGTGTTGCTGGCGCTCATTGCATACAGCCTGTGGACAGTGAATATTTTGTGGGGAATTTCCAGTTGATAAATACGTTACGATTTGACGCAGTAGTAGTCGGAGGAGGGGGCGCTGGATTACGTGCGGCCTTACAGCTAGCTGATGAAGGACTGAAAGTGGCCGTTCTTTCCAAAGTTTTCCCGACTCGTTCGCACACGGTGGCAGCGCAAGGTGGCATAGCGGCCGCACTAGGAAATGTCTCTGGGGACAACTGGCTGTGGCATATGTACGACACCATCAAGGGTTCGGACTATCTCGGCGACCAAGATGCGATTGAGTTCATGTGCAAGAACGCTGCCAAGGCGATTATCGAGCTTGAACACTTCGGTATGCCGTTTGACCGCTTGGATAACGGTAAAATTTTCCAGCGCCCGTTCGGCGGGATGACGCAAAATTTTGGTGAGAGCGCTATTTCACGCACTTGTGCCGTGGCGGATAGAACTGGTCACGCCATGTTACACACCCTGTATCAACGAAATGTGCAAGCCAACACCAATTTCTTCATCGAATGGCTGGCTTTGGACTTGGTACGCGATGCCGAAGGTACCGTACTTGGAGTTACAGCACTGGAAATAGAGACTGGCGAAGTGACGTTGTTTGAAGCCAAAACCACACTGTTTGCCACTGGCGGTGCGGGACGGATTTTTGAAGCCAGTACCAATGCTTTCATTAATACCGGTGATGGTTTGGGACTGGCCGCACGAGCTGGCATTCCCTTACAGGATATGGAATTCTGGCAGTTTCATCCCACCGGCGTGCTGGGCGCCGGGGTACTGATTACCGAAGGAGTACGCGGCGAAGGCGGCTATTTGGTGAACTCTGAAGGCGAGCGCTTTATGGAGCGTTACGCTCCTACTGCCAAAGATTTGGCCAGCCGTGATGTGGTAAGCCGAGCCATTGCCACTGAAGTCAAACAAGGACGTGGCGTGGGGATCAACAAAGATGCCGTCTATTTGAAGCTGGATCATCTGGGCGAGGACAAGATAAAAGCACGGTTACCCGGCATTCGCGACATCGCCATGACTTTCGCCAGTGTTGATCCGGCAAAAGACCCCATCCCAGTAGTGCCAACCGCGCACTATATGATGGGTGGTATTCCTACTAATTTACATGGGCAAGTTGTTGTCCCGAATCAAGACGGTATTGATGAGCCAGTACAGGGTTTGTATGCCGTGGGTGAATGCGCATGTGTTTCGGTACATGGAGCTAACCGTTTGGGCTCAAATTCGTTGCTGGATCTGGTGGTATTTGGTCGTGCCGCGGGTGAGCAAATGGCCAAAGATGCCCGTCAAACCAGCCACAAACCGTTACCTGCCGATGCAGGAAGTGCCACTTTAGCAAGACTAAATCGCTTGGATAACCAAAAACAAGGCGAGCGTGTGGCTGAGGTAGGTGCCAGCTTACGTAAGACCATGCAAACCCATTGTGGCGTATTTCGCTTTCCAGATTTGCTCAAAGAAGGTGTTTCCGAAATTGCCGAAGTGGTACGGCGCGCCCAGTTCACAGAAATCAAAGACCATAACAAAGTGTTCAACACCGCACGGGTCGAGGCCTTGGAGTTGGATAATCTGGTAGAAGTTGCCTTAGCCACCATGGGTACGGCGGAAGCGCGAACGGAGAGTCGTGGCGCTCACTGTCGCGAAGATTTTGCTGCGCGGGATGACGAAAACTGGTTAAAACATTCTCTTTATTTCCGCGACGGTAATCGCTTGGCTTACAAGCCAGTGCGCTTGCAACCACTTACCGTAGATAGTTTTCCATTGAAGGCACGGGTGTATTAAAAATGAAATTCTCCATTTACCGCTACAACCCTGAAACTGACGACAAGCCTCATATGCAGGATGTAGAGCTTGAATTAAAGGCCGGTGACGTGATGCTCTTGGACGCTTTGTTAAGGCTCAAAGAGCAAGACGACACGCTGACTTTGCGTAAATCCTGCCGCGAAGGCGTGTGCGGCTCAGACGCAATGAACATCAACGGTAAAAATGGGCTGGCATGTGTGACTAAATTAAGTAGCCTGGCCGAACCAATAGTATTGCGTCCCCTGCCTGGATTACCCGTCATCCGTGATCTGGTGGTGGATATGACTCAGTTCTTTGAACACTACAATTCCATCAAACCATACCTCGTCAACAACGATCCTGTGCCAGAAACTGAGCGTCTGCAAAGCCCGGAAGATCGCGCCAAGCTAGATGGTTTATACGAATGCATCTTGTGCGGCGCTTGTACTACGGCTTGCCCTTCGTTCTGGTGGAATCCAGACAAGTTCGTGGGACCTGCGGGCTTGTTACAAGCGTATCGCTTTTTATCTGATAGCCGCGACCAGGCAACCGAGGAACGCTTGGAGAATCTGGAAGATCCCTATCGTTTATATCGTTGCCACAACATTATGAACTGCGTGGACGTGTGTCCCAAAGGTCTGAACCCGTCGCTGGCTATTGCCAACATTAAAGACATGAAAATCAAAGGCGTAAAAAAACCAAATTTTATTGAAATCAAGGTGGCAGGATCGTGAATGATGAAGCAAGAAGGCTGATTTGGCGTTGCCGCCGTGGCATGCTGGAACTGGACATTATGCTCACACGATTTATAGAGCGATCTTACTGCAGACTCAGTGAAGATCAATTGAACGGATTTGATATGTTGCTGAATTTTGCAGATAACGATCTATGGGATTTAGTTACAGAAAAGACACATAGCCAGAACATACATCAACAGGAAGTTCTGCATTTGTTGCGTCAGGCCATGATTGAACGAGAAAGTGAACCCGCATGAACAAAACGACTGAAACGGGAGAGTTTTGCCGTGTCTTTAATTCTAGTGTACTAGGGGACTATTGGCCTGGGATTCAGCTCTACTATCCACCGGTGAAGTATGCCCCGTCTCTGCATATTTACGAGGATCTTGAAGCTGCGTCGCTGCGCATGAAAAAGCATGCACATCAAACCCACGCACACACTCTAATATTTGACTTGGAAGACGGTTGTCGCCAAAAGGAAATGAGCCGCACCCTGCTGAGACAGGAACTCCCTCTTTTAAAGCGCAGAAAAGAAGTCAGTATCGCCATCCGGGTCAACCCTTTCCGTACCGATGAGTATGAATTGGATATGCAGTTAGTGGCTGATATGGCTGACTTCATCGATGTCGTCATGCTTGCCAAAGCCGGTGAAGCCTATGGGGCAGCGGAGGTGCGTGACTTATCCAATCTGCTGGTGGGTCTTAACAGCAAGATCACCATACAACCCATCATCGAGCATCCCAAGTCGCTCAAGATTGCGCCTGACTTGATGCAGTACAGTACTGTCAAGCATGTGGTATTCGGCATTCATGACTTTTCAAAAGCCATGGGAATTCGCATCACGCCGGAAAACTGGACAGAAGAACTTAAGTACTACCTGAACCAGATCATGTTTGAGGCACGTATCGCAGGCAAGGGCGTGATCGGTGGCGTTGAGACGTTGATCGGCTCCAGCAGCATGCCAGAAACTTTTGTAGAGCAGCACGACGTGCGGCGTTGGTTGGATTTACACGGTGAAAACGAATCGCGTGTGGTGTACAAGCATGCATGCCAAGAAGCTGCGATGGGACTGACGGGCAAGCAAGTCATCCATCCTGGCCATATCCACTTATGTAAAGTAGCCTATACGCCATCTCCCACCGATGTGGCGCTGAAAATAAGAATGCTTAAAGCCGCGATAGAGGCCGACGCTCTATTGGGCGGCGCGATTAAGTTTGAAGGTGAAATGCTAGATCCACCGATGTTCGGAAAAGCGCTACAAACCTTGCTACGTGCCCATGCGCTGAGAGCCTTGAGCAAGGAAGACGTGGATTTCGCTATGACCGTGTTGCAACTCATGCCAACTCAAGTCATCCGTGAAAACTGGCCGTATGGGGTGATTCTATAATGGCATTCGCTCCTTTTCCATCTTGGGTTTGGCAAGTACCAACGCATTTCAATATCGGCGTGGCCTGTACGGATGCACATCTAGAAACTCCTGTCGCCAACAACATCGCCATGATCGTGGAGGACGACACATTAGGTACTTCGCAAATCACCTTTGCTGAACTGAGCAAGCGCACCAGTCAATTTGCTCAACTACTCCGTGATTTAGACTTGGGCTTGGGTGAGCGCGTATTAATACGCTTACCTAATTGTCTGGATTATCCAACGGCATTTTTAGGTGCGATGAAGCGCGGCGCAATTTCTGTGCCCACTTCTACTTTATTGACCGCCGAAGAAGTAGCTTATCTGGCGAAAGATTCCGGTGCCAAAGTTTTGGTGACAGACAAGGCGGCTTGGGTCAAACTCAAAGATCATCTGCAAGAAGCCCCCAACTTGCGTCATGTATTGCTTTCTGGTCCCGGTGAGGTGTTAACAGTAGCGGGGCTTGATGTGCGTGACTTAGAAGCAGAACTTGCGCAAATCACTACTTATCAACCCCCAGAAATCAGCCTTGCTACAGATCCTGCCTACTTGGTGTATACATCAGGCACTACCGGCTACCCCAAAGGAGTTTTGCACGCACACCGCGCCCTGATTGGTCGCACACCTGCATCAACATACTGGTTTGATTTTGCTGAGGATGGTGATCGCATCATGCACTCCGGAAAATTCAACTGGACCTATGTGCTGGGCTCCGGCCTGATGGATCCACTCTATTTAGGCAAAACCGTCATTGTGCATGAGGGTAAGAATGACGCTAACACATGGCCACGCCTCATCAATAAACATTCCGCCACCATTTTTGTGGGCGTCCCTACTATCTACCGCCAAGTTGTTCAAAAAAGCACTTTCACCAAAGAGGATGTTCCCAGCTTGCGGCATTGCATGAGCGCAGGAGAACATTTATCCGACGAAGTACTCACCCAGTGGCGCGAGCGTTTTGGCGTGGATATTTATGAAGCAGTGGGAATGTCTGAATTTTCCTACTACTTGTGCCAAACCAAATCTCGTCCCATTCGCCCTGGGTCTGCGGGTTTCCCACAACCCGGACATGCTATCAAGCTGCTCAATCCAGAAACCCTGCAAGAAGTCGGCTTAGGAGAAGAAGGTATGATTTGCGTGCCGGAAGACGACCCCGGCCTGTTTTTGGAATACTGGAATTTGGCGGAAGAAACCACCAAGCTCAGACATGATGGCTGGTTCTTTACCGGTGACTATGCGCGTTACGACGATGATGGCTATATCTGGTTCCTGGGACGCAAAGATGACATCATCAAGAGTTTTGGATACCGAGTGTCACCCTACGAGATCGAGCGCGTGTTGAAGTCCCATTCGGCAGTGGCTGACTGTGCAGCAATTGGCGAAGAGGTAGAAAAAGACAAGGTATTAGTAGTCGCTTACATAATCCCTCAGCCCGGCAGTTTGGCGACCGCTGATGAGTTGCTTGCTTTTGGGCGGCAACATCTTGCGGCTTATAAAGCGCCTAAAACGATTTATTTGGCCAAGGACTTCCCGCGGACTAAAAACGGTAAGATATTGCGCAGGGACGTGAATCCCGCTATCGCAACTTCTAAATCAAGTGCCAGATGACCGTTATTAGAGAACAGGACTTTATCCAAAGTATCGCAGATGCCCTGCAATACATTTCCTATTATCATCCTGCTGATTATATTCAGGCTTTGGGAACGGCCTATGAGCGTGAGCAATCGCCTGCCGCCAAAGATGCCATCGCGCAGATATTGACTAACTCTCGTATGTGCGCCGAAGGTAAGCGCCCGATTTGTCAGGATACTGGGATAGTCGTCGCCTTCGTCAAGGTCGGCATGGCGGTGCAGTGGTACGGCAGCTTGAGTTTAGAACATATGGTCAACGAGGGCGTACGCCGAGCCTATACCTACCATGACAACCCCTTGCGTGCTTCCATCGTAAACGACCCCGCCGGTAGCCGTAAAAATACTAAAGACAACACTCCTGCCGTAGTGCATGTATCACTCGTGCCGGGCAACACTGTAGAAGTCCATATCGCCGCCAAGGGCGGCGGATCTGAGAACAAAGCCAAATTGGTCATGCTTAACCCCAACGACAACATCGTGGATTGGGTGCTGGAAACGGTCCCGACCATGGGTGCAGGATGGTGTCCTCCAGGGATGCTGGGTATAGGCATTGGTGGCAGTGCTGAAAAAGCTGTGCTACTGGCTAAGGAATCGCTCATGGCACCTATCGATATGCATGAGCTCAAGATACGTGGAGCCAATAATAGACTTGAAGAGCTGCGGCTGGAGATTTACGAAAAAGTAAATGCATTAGGTATAGGTGCTCAGGGTTTGGGTGGTTTAACCACGGTGCTGGATGTAAAGATACTGGACTATCCCACCCATGCCGCGTCTTTACCTGTCGCCATCATCCCTAATTGTGCAGCAACGCGCCACGTGCATTTTGTGCTTGACGGCAGTGGCGTAGCCGATCTCGAACCACCCAATTTGGCCGACTGGCCCGATGTGCAATGGACACCTAGCCCACAAGCCAGACGTGTTGATCTTGATACCATTACCCGTGAGCAAGTCGCAAGCTGGAAACCAGGTGAGACTTTGTTGCTTAGCGGCAAGCTGTTGACCGGACGTGACGCTGCACATAAACGCATTGCTACTTTGCTGGCCAAAGGCGAAGTGCTGCCCGTAGACTTCACCAACCGATTCATCTATTACGTTGGGCCAGTGGACCCGGTACGCGACGAAGTGGTTGGACCCGCAGGGCCGACCACTGCGACCCGCATGGATGGCTATACTGACATGATGCTGGAAAAAACTGGATTGCTAGGCATGGTGGGCAAGGCGGAGCGTGGCGCCGAGACTATTGCCTCTATCGCCAAGCATCAATCGGCTTATCTCATGGCCGTAGGTGGTGCCGCCTATTTGGTATCCAAAGCGATACGTGCAGCGCGAGTGGTTGCCTTTGCCGATTTGGGCATGGAAGCCATTTATGAGTTTGAAGTGAAAGACATGCCGGTGACGGTAGCGGTGGATAGTCACGGGGTTTCGGTACATGAAACTGGCCCAGCGCAGTGGAAGTTAAAAATTGCCAGTATCTCCTAGGCTCTTCGCACCAGCCTATTTCTCTCGAGCTAATTCTTGCCCGTAATTGCCTAACAAAAAGTCCTGTGCGCTAACGGCTGTACCGCGTGTAGTGCGTTTCAGTTTGTAGTTACCCTCGGCCTGCATCTCCCACGCTTGCTGGTTATCTTTCATATAAATGGCGAGACCTTCACGGTAAACGCGACGTTTGAGTTTGGGATTTAGCACGGGAAAGCAGCTCTCGATACGCCGAAAAAAATTACGGTGCATCCAGTCAGCGCTTGAGAGATATAAATCCTTCGCACCGTTGTTATAGAAATAGAAAATGCGTGAGTGTTCAAGAAAACGTCCAATGATGGAGCGCACGCGAATGTTGTCCGACAAACCCGGTACTTGTGGACGCAGGGCGCATACGCCACGCACAATGAGTTCTATCTTAACGCCAGCTTGTGATGCAGCATAAAGTGCATTGATGACTTCATGATCTAGTAGCGCATTCATTTTGGCGATAATGTGGCCGCGTTTGCCATTTTTGGCATGTTCCATTTCGTTTTGTATGGACTTAATCACTTGGCTGTGCAAGGTAAATGGCGATTGCCATAGGTGTTTGAGCTTGCTGGCTTGGCCAAGTCCCGTGAGTTGGGCAAAGATGTCGTTCACGTCCTCGCAGATTTCTTCCTGGCAGGTCATCAGACCGAAATCGGTATAGAGTCTGGCGGTTCGTTGGTGGTAATTGCCTGTCGAAAGATGCACGTAGCGCCTTAATTTATCAGCTTCGCGACGCACCACCATCATCATTTTAGCGTGAGTTTTGTGGCCAACGACACCATATACCACGTGTGCCCCCACCTGTTCCAATTTTGCAGCCCAGTTGATGTTAGCTTCTTCATCGAAACGCGCCATCAGCTCCACCACCACCGTCACTTCTTTACCACGACGCGCGGCTTCGATTAAAGCTTCCATCAAAGTAGAATCTGAACTGGTGCGATACACGGTTTGCTTAATCGCCAGCACATTGGGGTCGGCGGCGGCTTGTTGCAAAAACTCCACCACCGGATTGAATGATTGAAACGGGTGATGCAGCAAAATATCGCCACGGCGTATGGCTTTGAAAATATCTGGTTCTTTTTGGATCTCGCGCGAAAGGCTTGGAATATAAGGCAAAAACTTCAGGTCTGGCCTATCTACCCAGTCGGGAATCTGCATCAAACGCACCAAGTTCACTGGGCCGTTGACTTGGTATAAATCGTCTTGTGCCAAGTCAAACTGGCTGAGTAAAAAGCTGGACATCTCTGGTGAACAGTTGTCTGCAACTTCCAACCGCACTTCGTCACCAAATTGGCGTTGTGACAATTCGCCTTGTAAGGCTAAACGTAAATCTTTGATTTCGTCCTCGTCCACGAACAAGTCACTATTGCGTGTGACACGGAACTGGTAACACCCTTTTACCGTCATGCCAGAAAATAACTCTCCTACATGTGCGTGCAGCACGGAAGACAAAAACGCAAAACCGTACTCGCAACCAGCGATTTCACTAGGGAAGCGTATCACCCTAGGCAAAGCGCGCGGCGCTTGCACAATAGCCCTGCCGGAATTCCGCCCAAATGCGTCTTTACCCTCTAACTCAACAGCAAAATTCAAGCTTTTATTCAAGACGCGGGGAAACGGGTGCGAAGGATCCAAGCCGATAGGGGTCAACACTGGCATCAGTTCGCGAAAGAAATAGTCGCGTATCCACTGCTGTTGCTGCTCATTCCAATGCGTGCGCCGTAAAAAACGAATGCCTTGAGCAGCCAATTGTGGCACAACCGTTTCGTTAAAAATTTGATATTGCTGCGCGACTAACACGTGCGCTTGTTCGCACACTTCTATCATTACTTGGCGTGGAGGCATGCCATCAGGCGCGCTGGACTTGGCATTGAACTGGATTTGCTCTTTTAATCCAGCCACACGCACCTCAAAAAACTCGTCCATATTGCTGCTGACAATGCACAAAAACTTCAGGCGCTCTAATAGCGGATTTCGCTCGTCCTCGGCCTGTGCTAAAACACGGCGGTTAAAGGCCAACAGGCTTAATTCACGATTAAGGAATTGCTCGGGAGAGGACAAATTGGAAGGCTTCATAAAACAATCGAACTTTTAGTTTATTGCATAAAAATGACAATTTTATGACTGTGGAACATAACCTTCAGCTTTATCCGCACCAGAGCCGAAAAAGTACGCTTCAGTTTGTTCCATCAAGTACTTACGCGCTGAACTATCCGCCAAACTCAGACGATTTTCGTTAATCAGCATGGTTTGGTGCTTTTTCCAGCCTTCCCAGGCCTCTTTGGACACGTTCTCGAAGATGCGCTTGCCCAAATCACCGGGGTAAGGTGGAAAATCCATGCCTTCTGCCTCGCGCCCCAACTTGATACATTGAATAACTCTTGCCATTTGCTTACTCCCTAAATTTGAACTGCTCATCATAGCGCACATCAAAACATCGCGGCAAACGCTATCCTTATCCGCTAAAATGGCAATTTGACGCATCAAAACGCCCATTTTCATGACCCAAATTCCACCCGTAGTACTCACTTTTGCCGCCACCGACTCCACTAGCGGCGCTGGTCTGCAAGCAGACATCCTGACCCTGTCTAGCATCGGCTGTCATCCAGTATCGGTGGTCACCGCTATCACCGTGCAAGACACACTAGGGGTGGATAATGTGCTGGTATTCGATGCCGAATGGGTAGAAGCGCAAGCCCGCGCAGTGCTTGAGGATATGGAAGTTGCTGCCTTTAAAATTGGTATGTTGGGTAGCGTAGAGAATGTCGCCATCATCGCCGAGATTCTGGCCGATTACCCGGATATTCCGCTGATTATGGATACCGTGCTGGCATCAGGTCGAGGTGACGAGCTGGCATCTGAAGAAATGCAGGGCGCAATGATAGATTTGCTACTTCCACAAGCAACGATTATTACCCCCAACAGCCTAGAAGCAAGGCGTTTGGCATTTTTTGACAGTGATGATGAACACGAAGCTGATGCGCCATTGATTGAATGTGCCACACGGCTATTGGGGATGGGGGTGGAATACGTGCTGGTTACCGGCACGCATGAACGTACACAGGACGTAACCAACACGCTGTATGGTAATAACGGTTTGATTAAGGCCTGGCAATGGGAGCGCTTGCCCGACAGCTATCATGGCTCTGGCTGTACCCTGGCATCAGCGATTGCCGCATGTTTAGCACATGGCTTGACGCTGGAAGAAGCCGTCGCTGAAGGCCAGGAATACACGTGGGCTACGCTGAAAGCTGCATTCCGCCCAGGCATGGGGCAATATATTCCTGATCGTTTGTTTTGGGCGCGTGACGAAGAAGATGAGCCTGAACCTGAGACGCATTAGTGGCTTGTATGCGGTTACGCCCGATAGCGAAAACCTTGAAACCCTGATCGCCAGTGTAGAAGCCGCACTGTTGGGCGGAGTAAGTATTGTGCAGTATCGTAATAAGCAAGCCAACGTCAATATAAGAGCCCACCTGGAAACCGCCTCTGCACTCGCTAAACTCTGCCGCCAACACAGTGTGACTTTCATCATTAACGATGACGCTGATTTAGCCTTGGACGTAGGTGCAGACGGCGTACATCAAGGCAAAGATGACGGGGACATCGCCAGCGCCCGCAAACTGTTAGGTAAAGACGTTATCATCGGTGTCAGCTGCTATAACAGCCTAGAACGCGCCCTGCAAGCTCAAGAACAAGGTGCAGATTACGTTGCCTTCGGCGCGATGTTCCCTTCCAGCACCAAACCCAACGCGCCCCGTGCCACATTGGAACTATTGCACGCAGCCAAAGCTCAACTTCACATCCCCATCGTTGCCATTGGCGGCATTACCTTGCACAATGCGGCAGATGTGGTGGGCGCAGGGGCAGATGCGCTCGCTGTCATCAACGCCTTATTTGATGCGCCTGACATCCAAAAAACCGCTCAACAATTTTCTAAATTTTACTAACCAAAATCATGACTACACGTAATCAACAACTGTTTGAACAATCGCAAAAACTCATCCCCGGCGGCGTCAACTCGCCCGTCCGTGCATTCCGCTCCGTCGGTGGCACACCGATTTTTTTCAAGCGCGGGCTTGGCGCATATTTGTGGGATGAAGACGACAAACAATACATTGACTACATCGGCTCATGGGGGCCGATGATTCTCGGCCATGCCCATCCAGAAGTGGTTGCTGCGGTACGCGAAGCAGCAGGCAACAGCCTCTCTTTCGGTGCCCCCACAGCACGCGAACTGGACATGGCAGAAATCCTCACCAAACTCGTCCCCAGCATGGAACAAGTGCGACTGGTAAGTTCCGGCACAGAGGCCACGATGAGTGCTATTCGTCTAGCTCGCGGCTTTACGGGACGTTCAAAAATCGTAAAATTTGAAGGCTGCTACCACGGCCATGCTGATGCTTTGTTAGTGAAAGCTGGCTCAGGCGCACTCACCTTTGGCCAACCCAGCTCGGCTGGTGTACCGCCTGAAGTCGCTGCGCACACCTTAACTTTGGCCTACAACAACATTGCTGAAGTAGAAGCCTTGTTCAAACAAATTGGCGACGAAATCGCCTGCGTCATTGTTGAGCCTGTTGCTGGCAATATGAACTTAATTCCACCCGCACCCGGATTTTTGGAAACCCTAAGAACACAATGCACCCAGCACGGCGCTGTACTGATTTTTGATGAAGTCATGACCGGCTTTAGAGTGGCTCTGGGCGGCGCACAAGCTCTCTTCAACATTAAACCAGACCTGACCACACTGGGTAAAGTCATCGGTGGTGGCCTGCCCGTTGGCGCGTTTGGCGGGCGCAAGGACATCATGGCCTGCTTGGCACCATTGGGCGCGGTGTATCAAGCCGGAACGCTATCAGGCAACCCAGTTGCAGTTGCTGCGGGCTTAACCACACTCACCCTGATTCAAGAAGTTGGATTCCACGACAAACTCACACGAAACACCAAAATGCTGGTCGAGGGTTTAAGCGCTATCGCCAAAGAAATGGGTATTCCATTCAGTGCGCAAAGCGTAGGTGGAATGTTCGGCGTTTATTTCAGCGAACACTGCCCAACCTCTTATGATGAAGTCATGCATTCTGACAAGGAAGCGTTTAACCGCTTTTTTCATGCCATGTTAGACAATGGTGTTTATTTGGCACCCTCAGCTTTTGAAGCAGGGTTTGTCTCTGCCGCACATAGCGATGAAGTTATCGCTAAAACGCTTGAAGCGGCACAAATTGCATTTTCTTGCTAGCCTATACCCTGAACTAAGGTCATCATGAGCCCCTTGAAAGCTTTCCTGCGCCCTTTTCCCTTGCTGTGCTTGATTCTGACGGCAGTACTTCTCACTATTTTCACCCTCACCCGCATAGGCTTACTGGTTTACACCGGTGTCGATTCGGTTTCGCCGCAATTATGGCCAGAGTTGTTTATCAAAGGCTTGTGGTTTGATTTGGTGGTGACAATTTGCCTGTTGGCTCCAGTGCTGATGTATGAGGCCGTTTTGCCCAATCGCTGGCGTCATAGTAAGTGGCATTCTCTGCTGCGCTGGTTGTGGTTGTGGTTTTCCGTGGCTGCTTTGTTGTTTGGTGCGGTGTCGGAGGCTACTTTCTGGTTGGAGTTTACAACGCGTTTCAATTTCATTGCACTGGATTATCTGATTTACACGACTGAAGTCATCGGTAACATTCGTGAATCCTATCCGGTGGGCTGGATTTTTAGTGGTATCGGTTTAATAGCCGCTTTCTTAGTATGGCGACTTGCAGCGCAAATCCGCCGTGCCAACCAGGCTGAATACTCCAAAAAGCAACGTTGGAACATGGCGTTGGCAGCGTTTTTGTTGCCGATTTTACTACTCTTTGTTTCAAACATAGACCAAATGGAAATCAAACAAAACGCCTATGCCACCGAGCTGGCAGGTAATGGTTTATTCAGCATTGTTGCGGCGGCGCGACGTATGGAGTTGGACTATGACAAGTTTTACCGAACCATGCCACAAGATGCGGCCAATGCCACGCTGGAAAAACTAGGGGTGAAAAACAAGCTGTTACCTGCTACGTCTAGCCCTAGTGACAAGCCTGTAGTCAGCCAGAATCCATTTTCAAAACCGCCGCGCAACGTGATTTTGATTTCTGTGGAGAGCCTGTCAGCCTCGTTTATGGGTGCTTATGGTGCCACTGATGGCTTAACCCCGCGTCTAGATAAAATCGCCAATGAAGGCCTGAAATTCGAGCAATTGTTTGCTACTGGCACCCGCACCGTGCGGGGCTTGGATGCCTTATCGCTAGGCACACCTCCAATCCCTGGCCAAGCCATCGTACACAGGCCTAATAACGATCATCTGGCAACTATCGGTGAATTACTTAAGCAGCAAGGCTTTTCCACCTTCTTTTTTTACGGTGGATACGGCTATTTTGACAATATGAACGGCTATTTCGCCGCTAATGACTATCAAATTATAGACCGCACTGACATCCCCAAGTCGTCCATCATGTTTGAAAACGTATGGGGGGTAGCGGATGAGGCTTTATTTAATCATGTGCTGACCCATTTTGATGGCAAGGGTACAACGGACAAGCCATTTTTCGCGCACATCATGACCACCAGCAATCACAGGCCTTATACTTATCCCAACGGGCGCATTGATATCCCTTCGCCCGGTGGGCGCAATGGGGCGGTGAAATATACCGATTACGCCATAGACAAGTTTATCCAAGATGCCAAATCCAAGCCATGGTTCGCAGATACCCTCTTTGTAATTGTGGCCGATCACTGCGCCTCAGTCGCGGGTAAAACAAAACTACCAGTAGAAAAATACCATATCGCAGCTATTTTTTACGCTCCTGAATTGCTCAAACCTATGGTGTACAAACCTATGATTAGCCAAATGGATATTCCGCCTACGATATTGGACATACTCGGCAAACAAGGTAGTGAAGGATTTTTTGGACACTCTGCTTTTTCGCCAGAGGCAGCACATGAACGCGCCTTTATCAGCAACTATCAGCAACTGGGTTACCTTAAGAATGGCATATTGACTGTGTTATCACCTAAGCAAAAAGTAGAGAGCTTCCGTGTTGACTCCGCTACGTATGAATCCACCCCGATGGAAAATGATCCTGAGCTGGTAAATGAAGCCATAGCCTACTACCAAACCGGATCCAAAGCATTCAAAACAGGTGCTTTAAGATTGAACTTACAATCGCACTAATGTGCTGGTGCATTTATTGCTTATAACAATCCGACTAAAACGAATAAAACCACCTGCATTTCGTGGTTGAATAGCGCCACGTATCTCGGTACTATTACAAGGTTTCACCCTAAAATTGATAAAAGCCATGTCCCGTAGCAAAAATGGGCATGGAAAAACACACGCCAACGCCGTTACTTGGCGCGTGCGTAATTGATGCCAGAGAAAGAGCTAGAGCCACATGAAGCAACCAGTAAAACAAGGTTTGTACGATCCGTCACAAGAGCACGATGCCTGTGGCGTGGGGTTTATCGCGCATATTAAAGGCCAAAAAAGCCATAGCATTATTCAGCAAGGCTTACAGATTTTACGCAATCTGACCCACCGCGGCGCTACCGGTTATGACCCAAAACTGGGCGACGGTGCGGGCATGTTGATTCAATTGCCAGACGCATTTCTACGCAAAGAAGCTGCCAAACTCAATATCACATTACCCATGGTAGGCGATTACGCTTGCGGCATGGTGTTTCTGCCACAAAACGATAAAAGCCGTATGGCCAGTGAAGCCATCATCAAGCGAATCATTAATGAAGAAGGTCAAACTTTCCTCGGCTGGCGAGAAGTTCCGCGCGATAACCGCAACATTGCCGCTGCAGCACGCGCCAACGAACCCGTCATGCGCCAGTTGTTCATCGCTAGCAATGCTATTGACCAAACTGCCTTTGAACGCAAATTGTTCGTTATCCGCAAACGTGCCGAACACGAGATTCGCGCACTGGGGTTTGCCGATACCGAACAGTTCTACATCCCCTCGCTATCAAGTCGCACCATGGTCTACAAAGGCATGCTACTAGCGGAAGAAGTGGGTATTTATTACCAAGACTTGCAAGATGAAAGCATGGTGTCGGCGCTCGCGCTCGTACATCAACGCTTTTCCACCAACACCTTCCCTGCATGGGATTTAGCACACCCTTTCCGCATGATTGCCCACAACGGCGAAATCAACACCATGCGCGGCAACGTCAACTGGATGACGGCGAGACACGAAGCGATGCGTTCTGCTTTGTTGGGCAGCGATTTAGAAAAACTATGGCCGCTAATAGACGAAAACCAGTCCGACTCAGGTTGTTTTGATAACGCTCTGGAGTTGTTAGTTGCGGGCGGTTATTCACTACCCCACGCCATGATGATGTTGATTCCTGAGGCTTGGTCGGGGAATCCATTAATGGATGAAGACCGTCGTGCTTTTTATGAATATCACGCTGCCCTCATGGAGCCTTGGGATGGTCCCGCTGCCGTGGCTTTCACTGACGGCCGCATGATAGGTGCTACGCTTGACCGTAATGGCCTACGCCCCGCGCGCTATTTGGTGACCGACGACGACTTGGTGCTGATGGCTTCCGAAATGGGCGTATTGACCTTCCCTGAAACCAAAATCGTTAAAAAATGGCGTTTGCAACCAGGGAAAATGTTCCTGATTGACCTCGAACAAGGCCGCATTATTGACGATGCAGAAGTCAAAAAATCACTGTCACAAGCCAAACCTTATCGCCG
>JAIOOY010000056.1 GCA_021414145.1 Methylophilales bacterium
GTGCGGTTTGCCAACCAACTAAGCTGCGTAAGGTCAATGCCCGAGCATCATGAGTGAATGTAGTAGATGGATCTTGATCCACCGTTTCGTAACGAATACGAAAGCTGGTCATGGGAGTGCCGCCTTTGATGGCATCTATGATGCTGTAATCGGCCACTTCCAGCGGCGAAACATCTTCTGCAAAAGCCACGCTAGTTGACAGCAACAGTGTGGCGGCGAGTGATATTTTTCTGTTTTTCATTTGTGTAGCTCCTGTAGTTTGAATGCTTTTAATAAAAAGTGTTAAGCGGCCAGCTTGTGCACATGACGCTCATAAAGAAATTTAAGGACTTCGCTACGTAACTTGTTGTAACGTAAGTCCTCTGCAAGTTTTAGGCGTTGGCGTGGTTTAGGCAAATCAACAGTAAGAATCTCACCGATAGTGGCAGATGGTCCGTTGGTCATCATCACGATGCGGTCAGACAGCAGCACTGCCTCATCCACGTCGTGCGTGACCATTACCACCGTGTTGTTGGTGGCGGCGACTATCTTCATTAGTTCGTCTTGAAGGTTGGCGCGAGTCAATGCGTCCAGCGCACCAAATGGCTCATCCAACAAAAGCACTTTGGGTTCCATCGCCAAGGCACGGGCGATGCCTACACGCTGCTTCATGCCACCGGAGATTTCCGCCGGGAACTTCATTTCCGCATGGCTTAAACCCACTAATGCCAAAGCGTCTTTGGTACGATTAGCCAGACTAGACTTGTTCTCGGTTGCAGAAAACACGCGCTCTACGGCTAGATATACGTTGTCAAAACAAGTCAGCCAAGGCAGCAGCGAATGATTTTGGAACACCACGCCACGCTCAGGTCCTGGTCCGGCAATTTCCCGCCCGTTGCACAGCATCACGCCGCGACTAGGCAACAACAGACCTGCAATCATATTAAGTACGGTGGATTTGCCACAGCCAGAATGGCCGATGATTGAAACAAACTCGCCTTTCTCAATGCTGAGGTCAATATTTTGCAGAGCCACGAACGGGCCACGCTTGGTGTCGAACACCATATTGACCCCCTCCATCTGTACATATTTTTCCATGACGATTTCCTTTATTCGTGACTGAAACGGCGAGCCAGCGCAACTAGGCCCTGCTCTAGCAACAAGCCAATGATGCCAACTACAAAAATGGCAATAATGATGTGTTCCACATTCAGGTTGTTCCACTCATCCCACACCCAGAAACCAATGCCTACGC
>JAIOOY010000057.1 GCA_021414145.1 Methylophilales bacterium
AAGGCTAAAGGTTTCAAATTCTCGTTGACTGAATATTTTGAGCCACCGGCGAGTGATGTGGTAATTAAACTCATGGATTTCGTCAAGTTTGATATTCAGGCCACGTCTAATTATGAGTTGGAAGAGGCACTGAAGCGGTTAAGGAGACTGGATCGCGCAGCACCCATTGCAATTAATGTAGAGACCCCAACCCAGTTCGAATTCAGTCGTAAACATTCAATTGGGTTAGTTGAGGGTTTCTTCTTCCAGCATCCTGATGCTGCTGCTGAGAGTACCGCCAACCCTGATCAAATGATGTTACTGGTGGTGATGGGTCAATTGTTGACAGATGTAGAGTTGCCACGCATAGAAAAAGCATTCCAAGGACACACAGCCCTGATCGTCAATCTGCTCAATATGGTGAATTCTGCGGGTATGGGGCTGGCTAGGACGGTGGACTCGTTGCAGCAGGCGTTGGTAATTCTCGGGCGGCGTCATTTGATGCGTTGGGTGCAGGTACTACTGTATTCCAACAGTGATATTAAAGGTGCCAAATTACTGATGCAAATAGCAGCAACGCGCGCCAAATTGATGGACTTGTTATGTACTACCCACAAAAATGTGGAAAAGCGCCAAGAGTTATATAAAGACAACGCTTTTACCGTGGGAATCTTGTCTTTGTCGGATGTTTTACTTGGAATGGATTTAGCAGAAATTTTGGAGCAAATTGGTCTAGAGGAAGAGATAGTTGAAGCGCTGATTTCACGTGAAGGATTCTTGGGTGAATTATTGACGCTTACTGAGAGATTGGAACGAGCGGAGTTTGAAGAGGTCGAACGACTTCTGGATGAACTTGATATTGCTCCCAAAGACCTAAGGCACGCGCAAAAAGAAACACTGCGATGGGTAAATAATCTGGGTAAATCTTCCGACGAATAAAAGCGAGAGATGTTTCATATCGAAATCATCTCAAACCTCGATAAATACTTGTTGGCTCACGCTGGCAAGTATTTTCTTTTTGAAATTGCAAAATGAAATCAATCTCCCCTACTGAAAAGCGATTACGCGATCTACTGGCACAACGCATTCTGATTCTTGACGGCGCGATGGGCACCATGATTCAGCAATATAAGCTGACCGAAGCCGATTACCGCGGTACGCGGTTTGCCGATTTCAAAGCCCCGGAAGGTGTGGAGTTCTGTCCTAAAGGGGATGGTTGCGGTTGTGGCAAAAGTCATGAACTATTGGGTGCCACACGCGAGCTATTTGTTAAAGGGAATAACGAGTTACTTACTCTGACTCAACCGCACATCATTCAAGAAATCCACGAAAAATATCTAGCCGCAGGTGCGGATATTATTGAAACCAACACTTTTGGCGCGACTACCGTCGCCCAAGACGATTACCATATGGCGCATCTGGCCTATGAAATGAACGTAGAAGCCGCCAAGCTTGCCCGTGCTGCTTGTGATAAATACACTACACCTGACAAACCCAGATTTGTCGCTGGTGCGCTTGGACCTACGCCCAAAACCGCCTCTATTTCGCCTGATGTCAACGATCCCGCAGCGCGTAACGTCAGTTTCGACCAATTGGTCGTGGCATATCTGGAACAAGCACGTGGCTTGGTTGCAGGAGGTGCGGACATCCTGATGGTGGAAACCATTTTTGACACCCTCAATTGCAAGGCCGCGCTGTTTGCCATTGACGCTTTCTTCGAAGAAAGCGGCCAACGCCTGCCCATCATGATCTCTGGCACTGTGACGGATGCTTCCGGACGTATCCTCTCCGGCCAGACCGTGACCGCATTCTGGAATTCCGTGCGCCATGCCAAGCCGCTGACGGTGGGTCTGAACTGTGCTCTGGGAGCCGCGCTGATGCGGCCTTACGCGGAAGAAATCTCTAAAATCGCCGACACATATGTGTGTATTTACCCCAATGCGGGTCTGCCTAATCCTATGTCAGACACGGGTTTTGATGAAAAACCGGTAGATACTTCAAGTTTGGTAAAGGAATTCGCCGAAAGCGGTTTTATCAATATTGCAGGTGGTTGTTGCGGCACCACACCGCCTCATATACAGGCGATTTATGAATCGGTAAAAGATATAAAACCACGCCAGCTGCCAGCACACACTTACGCCACTAAGCTTTCTGGGCTTGAACCATTTACGATTGATGACGACTCTTTGTTCGTCAATGTTGGCGAACGTACTAACGTCACCGGTTCCAAAGCTTTCGCCCGCATGATTTTGAATGGGCAGTTTGAAGAAGCGCTCGTGGTGGCAAGGCAGCAAGTAGAAAACGGCGCGCAAGTGATTGATATCAACATGGATGAAGGCATGTTGGATGCCGTTGCCGCGATGACGCACTTCCTTAATCTGGTCGCCTCTGAGCCGGACATTGCCCGTGTGCCGATCATGATTGACTCCAGCAAGTGGTCAGTCATTGAGGCTGGACTCAAGTGTGTGCAAGGCAAGGCTATCGTCAACTCCATTTCAATGAAAGAAGGCGAAGAGGAGTTCTTGCGTCAGGCCAAACTCTGCTTGCGTTACGGCGCAGCGATTATCGTCATGGCCTTTGATGAAAAAGGCCAAGCCGACACCTTTGAACGCAAGATACAAATCTGCAAGCGCGCTTATGACTTGCTGGTAGAAAAGGTCGGTTTCCCGCCCGAGGACATTATCTTCGACCCTAATATCTTCGCCATTGCGACAGGCATAGAAGAACATAATAACTATGCGGTGGACTTCATCAATGCCACGCGCTGGATCAAGCAAAACCTACCTCATGCCAAAATTTCTGGTGGTGTGTCCAATGTGAGTTTTAGCTTCCGTGGTAACGATGCCGCGCGCGAAGCCATCCACACGGTATTTCTCTACCATGCCATTCAAGCTGGCATGACCATGGGCATCGTCAATGCGGGCATGGTGGGGGTGTATGACGATTTAGCTCCAGAATTGAAAGAACGCGTGGAAGACGTGGTGTTAAATCGTCGTCCTGATGCCACCGAACGCATGATTGAAATTGCCGGAACCTTAAACCCTAGCGGTAAAAAAGAAGCCCCCACGTTGGAGTGGCGTGGCACACCGGATAATCCGGCACCCGTCAACAAACGCCTTGCTCACGCCATGGTACATGGCATTACTGAATTCATTATTGAAGACACTGAAGAAGCCCGCCAGCAAGTATTGAAAAGCGGTGGCAGACCAATACACGTCATCGAAGGTCCGCTGATGGACGGCATGAATGTGGTCGGCGACTTGTTCGGTCAGGGCAAGATGTTCCTGCCGCAGGTGGTGAAATCTGCCCGTGTGATGAAATCTGCCGTGGCACATCTGATTCCTTTTATTGAGGAAGAGAAGTTGCTGGAAGAAAAACGTACCGGTGTCGCCGCCAAGCCCAAAGGCAAGGTAGTCATCGCCACGGTAAAAGGTGATGTTCACGATATCGGCAAGAACATTGTTTCGGTGGTATTGCAGTGCAATAATTTTGAAGTAGTTAACATGGGCGTGATGGTTCCGGCTGCTGAGATTTTGGCGATGGCTAAGGCCGAAAATGCTGACATCATAGGTTTGTCAGGCCTGATTACTCCGTCACTGGAAGAGATGGCCTATGTGGCGCGTGAGATGCAACGCGACCCTCATTTCCGTGGCTTAAAGACTCCACTGCTGATAGGTGGTGCTACCACTTCTCGCGCCCACACGGCGGTAAAGATCGCTCCCAATTACGAAGGCCCTGTGATCTATGTTGCGGATGCCTCGCGTTCGGTATCGGTGATGCAATCACTGCTTACCCCCGAGCATCGTGACGCCTACATTGCGGACGTTGCCAAGGATTATGAAAAGGCACGGGCACAGCATGCCAATAAAAAGGGCACGCCGATGCTGACGCTGGCCGCAGCACGTGCCAACAAGGCCAAGCTCGAGTTCACTGGGGCAGCTGCCCCGGTCAAACCCAAGTTCATCGGACGACGGGTGCTTAATAACATTGATCTCATTTCCATCGCCCAGTACATAGACTGGAGCCCGTTCTTCCAGACTTGGGATTTGGCAGGCTCCTATCCAGCCATCCTGAAAGATGAGGTGGTGGGTGAGGCCGCGACCAAGGTCTATAACGAAGCGCGCAAGATGTTGGAGAAGATCATCAATGGGCGCTGGCTTTCTGCTAATGGCGTGGTGATGTTGCTGCCCGCCAACCGCGTGAATGACGATGATATCGAGATTTACACCGACGATACGCGCACGCAGGTAGCATTCACTTACTTCGGCATGCGCCAGCAGAGCGAAAAGCCGGTGATTGATGGTGTGCCAAGGCCTAACCAGTGTTTGGCGGACTTCATCGCGCCCAAAGGCATACCGGATTACATCGGTATGTTTGCCGTCACTGCTGGGATAGGCATAGAGAAGCATCTGGAGAAATTCGAAGCGGCGCACGATGATTACAGTAGCATCATGCTCAAGGCGTTGGCAGACCGTTTGGCCGAAGCCTTTGCTGAGTACCTGCACCATCGGGTGCGTATTGACTTCTGGGGTTATGCGGCAGGTGAGGATTTAACTACCGAGGATCTGATCAAGGAACGCTATCGTGGCATCCGGCCTGCACCCGGCTATCCAGCTTGCCCGGATCATACGGTCAAGTCCGACATGTTCAAGTTGCTGGAATGTGAGGAGATCGGCATGACCCTCACCGATTCTTTCGCCATGATGCCTGCATCTTCAGTGTCTGGTTTCTACTTTGCCCATCCGGAAGCTAGGTATTTCAGCGTGGACAAGATCGGAGAAGACCAACTGAAGGATATGGCACTGCGCCGCAATCTTTCTGTGGAGTATTTGCAGCGCTGGCTAGCGCCAAATCTGGGTTAGTTCTTAACCCAGTTTGGCGAGCTGTGTTTGCAGCTTATCCAGCGTCGCCTTGAATCCTGCGAGTCGTTCCTGTTCCTGCGCTACTACCGCGGCTGGGGCGCGTTCGACAAAACTGGCGTTACCCAGCTTGCCTTCCGCCTTGCTAATCTCGCCTTGCAGGCGTGCCACTTCCTTGCCCAGCCGTTCCTTCTCGGCCGCCACATCTATCTCGATCTTCAGCATCAGGCGGTAATCGCCCACGATCTGCACTGGCGCGTCGGTTTCCGGCAGGTTGTCACCGGCGGCCGTGACTTCCGTCAGCTTGGCCAGCGCAGCCAGATAGGGCGCAAAGGCCTGTACTGAAGCTTGGTCACCGGCAGCGATCAGCGGCACTTTCTGCGCCGGGCCAATGTTCATTTCGCCACGCAGACTGCGGCAGGCGTTGACCATGTCTTTGAGTTGGGCCATCCACTGTTCTGATGCGGTATCAATCTTGGCTGGCTGAGATTTCGGGTAAGCCTCCAGCATGATGGTGCTGTTTTCGGCCAGCGTTTTGCCGGAAAGCGGCGCCACGGTTTGCCACAGTTCTTCGGTGATGAATGGCATAAGCGGGTGGGCCAGGCGCAACGTGGTTTCCAGCACTCGCAGCAGGGTACGGCGTGTGGCGCGTTGTTGCGCATCCGTGCCTTGCTGGATTTGTACCTTGGCCAGTTCCAGATACCAGTCACAGTATTCATCCCATACGAATTCGTACACCGCGCGTGCCACCAGATCGAGGCGGTAGTCGGCAAAGTGCTTTTCCACCTCAGCTTCAGTGCGTTGCAACTGGCTGACAATCCAGCGATCCGCCTGAGAGAAATCCAGATAACCTTCTGGCCCGCAATCCACTTTACATTCACCCAAGCCGCAGTCCTGGGGACTACCATTCTCTCTTAGACAATTCATCAGCACAAAGCGCGTGGCGTTCCACAGCTTGTTGCAGAAATTGCGGTAGCCTTCGCAGCGTTGCAGGTCGAACTTGATGTCGCGCCCCGGACTGGCGAGCGAGGCGAAGGTGAAACGCAGCGCATCGGTGCCATAAGCAGCTATCCCTTCCGGAAATTCCTTGCGCGTCTTTTTCTCAATGCTGGCGGCCTGCTTGGGGTTCATCAGACCGGAGGTGCGCTTGGCCAGCAGGTCATTCAGGGAAATGCCGTCTATCAGGTCTATTGGGTCAAGCACGTTGCCCTTGGACTTGCTCATCTTCTGGCCTTCCGCATCGCGGATCAGGCCATGCACATACACGTCGCGGAACGGGATCTTGCCGGTGAGGTGTTTGGTCATCATCACCATGCGCGCCACCCAGAAGAAGATGATGTCGAAGCCGGTCACCAGTACGGTGGAAGGTAGGTATTGCTGCAATATGCGGTTCTGCACGTCAGTGGTCTCGTCACCCGTCCAGTCCAGCGTGGAGAAAGGCCACAGCGCTGAGGAATACCAGGTATCCAGTACGTCGTCGTCGCGTTTCAGGTTGCCGGTGTAGCCATCCTTGGCGGCCAGCGCCTTGGCTTCGACCTCATCGTGCGCCACATAGGTTTGACCACTGTCACCATACCAAGCGGGAATCTGGTGACCCCACCACAACTGGCGTGAAATACACCAATCCTGGATGTTATTCAGCCACTGGTTATAGGTGTTCACCCAGTTTTCCGGAACAAAGCGAATCTCGCCGGAAGCCACAACCTCCAGCGCTTTTTCCGTAATGGATTTGCCATCATTGCCCGGCTTGCTCATGGCCACGAACCACTGGTCGGTGAGCATGGGCTCAATCACCACGCCAGTGCGGTCGCCGCGCGGCACTTGTAGCTTGTGCGGCTTGATGGAATCCAGAAAGCCTTGGGCCTCGAGGTCAGCGACAATCTGTTTACGTGCTTCGAAGCGCTCCAGACCTTGATATTTGCTTGGTGCATTGCCATTTATAAAGCCTTCAAGCGTCAGCACGGTGATCTGCGCCAGTCCATGCCGCTGCCCTACCGCATAGTCGTTGAAATCATGCGCGGGCGTGACTTTCACACAGCCGGTTCCGAATTCCATATCCACGTAATCATCGGCAATGATGGGAATTTCGCGGTCGCACAAAGGCAGTTTGACGGTCTTGCCGATCAGGTGCTTGTAGCGCGCATCTTCAGGGTGCACCATCACCGCCACGTCGCCCAGCATGGTTTCCGGGCGGGTGGTGGCTACGGTCAGGTGCTTCAGACCCTTAACGGTATCTGGTTCGACTAGCGGGTAGTTGATGTGCCACAGGAAGCCATCTTCTTCTTCCTGCACCACTTC
>JAIOOY010000058.1 GCA_021414145.1 Methylophilales bacterium
GGCTGCAGTCAATTGCCCGGCTTGGCTCACCGGCAAACATCACAGCATTGCGGTACGCATCACTGCTCACCGTGTCACCGCCCACCTTTGCCGAGAAGCAGGTATGGCACTGGTATCCACCAGTGCTAATATCAGTGGCGGAAAAGCCACTCGCACCACGCGCGATTGCGCGCGATTATTTGGAAGCCGCGTGATGGTGCTGTCGGGAATTATCGGTAAACACCGCAGACCTTCAACGATTCAGGATATAGTCAGTGGCAAGGTGATTAGGGCTTAAACATGGATTTTGATGCAGTTAAAAATTATTTGTTAACGTTGCAAGACCACATCGTGGAGGCATTGCAACGTGCTGATGGTAAGCACTTCATTCATGACTCATGGCAACGCCCAGAAGGCGGCGGTGGCACCAGTTGCGTATTGGAAGAGGGTAATGTGCTGGAACGCGGCGGGGTCAATTTCTCCCACGTGATGGGCGACAAGCTCCCGCCTTCGGCAAGCGCAGGTCGTCCCGAACTCGCTGGACGCAGCTTTGAAGCTACCGGATTGTCACTAGTGCTGCATCCACGTAATCCATACGCGCCGACTGTGCATATGAATATCCGTTGCTTCATGGCAAAAAAAGCGGGGGAAGATGCCGTGTGGTGGTTCGGCGGCGGTATGGATTTGACCCCTTACTATGGCTTCGAAGAAGATGCTGTGCATTTTCACCGCACCTGCCGTGAAGCATTAACGCCCTTCGGAAGTGAGTTTCATCCACGATTCAAACAATGGTGCGACGAATATTTCTATCTCAAGCATCGTAAAGAGCCGCGCGGTGTGGGCGGTATCTTTTTTGACGATTTCAATGAGCTTGGTTTTGAACAAAGTTTTGCCTTGATGCAAAGCGTGGGCGATGCTTTCCTGCAAGCCTATCTCCCCATTCTGCAACGCCGCCGAGACACCTCTTACACTGAACGCGAACGCGATTTTCAAGCTTATAGACGTGGCCGCTATGTGGAGTTTAACTTGGTGTTCGACCGTGGTACTTTGTTTGGCTTGCAGTCCGGGGGGCGCACCGAATCAATCTTGATGTCATTGCCCCCTAGCGTGAAATGGCGCTACGATTGGCAGCCGGAAGCAAACTCAGCAGAAGCTAAGCTTTATCGTGATTTTTTAATTGGAAAAGACTGGCTGACATGACGTTCGGAAAACTTTCTTTATAAATACGACGGTCAGGATTCCTCATATCCAAGTGCGTCTTTCAGTGGCTGCAAATGCTTCTCATAATTTTTCCATCGTGCCACGGATGTTTTATACACTGGTTGCCGTGCCTGCCAGAGACTCGCTGTTCTCACGACTTTGTTTGACTTTTCCGGTTGCAAGCAGCGCTCATCCCATGGCAAGCCAATGTAATTTATCATCTCGCGCGTGACACGTTCCTGATCAGCCACTAAATCTTCATATTTTATTTCTAGCATTTTGATAGGCAAGACCTCACGCCAGTGCTGCATAAGACGCTCGTACTCTTTGTAATAGTGTCCCAGATGTTCTAAGTTATACGCATAAAGATGCGCTTCCTTGAATTTTTGGAAATAAATAGACAAACAAGTATCCATCGCATCCCGCTGTATATGAATAATTTTTGCCTTAGGGAAAACAATTGCAATCAATCCAAGAAAAAAGAAGTTTTGTGGCATCTTATCAACGATGCGTGAAGCTGTATCATGATTTATCAGCTCTTGTATCTGAGTAAGATACTTTTCAGCAATCTGTAGCACAACAGGTTGTTGCAACAAGCCAATACACTCAGGATAGGGAATGTCAGTTGCAAGTTCAATCGGCAACATCACCTTGCTGCTATGCCAGAAATTCACCTCCCCAGCCCCCGCAACTTGGGAGTGACTAGCAAGTATTTGTTCCGTTAAAGTGGTGCCGGAACGCGGCATACCTACAATAAAAACAGGCACTTCAGAATCGTGTCCTATGTCTGAATGCCCGCTAAAAAAGTTTTTAGTATAACTAGAACATATAGCGGTCAATTCTTCACGAAGCAACACCATATCAAAATCTCGCGGCTGCTTTTCCATATACAAACTACCGCCCTTGCTGTAGGCAATAAATGCTTCGTCGTACAGTCCAATGTCATCGTACATCTTACCTAATGCAAAGTATGTTTCTGAAATTTGGTGTTGATTCACTCCCCCCACTTTAAGCAAGTGCTCAACCTGGTTGATACGTGGTGTGTCCTGTTCTCCAAACCTGTGGATTAGTGCCAGTTCAAGATAGGCCGAAACATCGTTTGGTCGCAACCGAATGAGTTCTTCAAAAATCTCAATGGCCTCTTGCTGGTTCCCAGCTTCAATTAAGGCACGTCCCAATTTCACCCGGATTTTATGGTTGTCGGGAGCCAGTATCGCAGCCTTCCGCATCCACTTCACCGCTTCTGGTGCCTTGTTCAAGCCCATCAATGCCTCAGCCAGACCGCCACAAGCAAGCACGCTATTAGGCGTAATTTGCAGCGCGTGTTTAAACACATTTTCAGCATCTGCATATCGCCATAAATTCAACAAGCAAAATCCCAAGCGTTCAAAGGCCTCGGCCATGTCCGGTTTTTGTTTGCATACCTGATTAAACTGCTCTGTAGCTTCGCGCCATTGCTCCAATTGCATATACAACAACCCCAACTGGATACGTGCGATCAATAAGTCAGGGTTGATGCGCACGACCTCTGCAAATTGCTCAGCGGATTGTTGATATGAACCAAGTTCCTTTAACGCATTGGCATAGTTGTAACGATAATGCTCATTGCTAGGCTCCAAAGCTACACTGCGCCCAAATGCCTCAGCGGCCTCTTTCAGTCTTTTCAACGATACTAGGGCGGCTCCAAGGGCGTTATGTATCTCCGCCGCATCAGGGATGAGTCGCAAAATTTCGTGGTAGCGTTCTTCAGCTTGCTCAAAATGACCGCGTCGGTGGTAATCCGCAGCTTCTGTTTGGAGTTTTTGCAGGTTAGGTTGTGCCATGACTTTATAAATTGGAAAAGCTTGTTAGGGCTAGTATGAAAGAAAATCATACAATAAAAAAACGGCACCCGAAGGTGCCGTTTTTAAGCGTTACGTTTTTCTAAAGGAATCTTAGAAGAACAGGATCGCGCCAATGTCGAAAATGTCAGACTCATTCTCTGCACCAGCCTGATTTTCAGCAGTAACTTTGGAATACTCAGCTACCAGATTCAGGTTAGAGGTCAGAGCATGGTATGCACCAACAGTCCACATTTCATTGGATTGAACCAAGGTTGGGTGAGCTGCACAGTCGGCTGCGTCAGCACAATCCAGGTTGGATACACCCCAGCTAGCTGCGATGGTGGTGCCTGTAGGCAGTTTGTACTTACCTTGCACGTAGCCGCCATCACTGTCACGGGAGTTACCGGTGGTGCCAGCGAATGCGTCAGCCAAGATGCTGGTGGTACCAACACCAGAACCGTTGTAGTAGTAACCTACCAAGTTGAAGCCAGAGAAGTTCACGCTAGCACCTACGCCGAACACGTCTGCGCTATCGGTGGTGTTAACAGAACCTGCAATGCCTTGCACTTCTTGATGCATGCCTTCAACCCAAGCCTTACCGGAGAAGTCACCAGCCCAAGAGTAGCTCACAACACCTTCAACGCCTGGAGAATCTTGGTTACCAGCGGATGCAGCGGATGCAGCACCTGCCAAGTTAACGGTATTCCATGGTTGACGGATAC
This sequence comes from Methylophilales bacterium, assembly GCA_021414145.1. Lineage (GTDB taxonomy): Bacteria > Pseudomonadota > Gammaproteobacteria > Burkholderiales > Methylophilaceae > CAILHX01. The sequence continues at coordinate 3,725 of JAIOOY010000058.1, forward strand.
CAGCGGTAGCTTGGAAGCCGTTGAAATCAGGAGTGGTGTAGTTGATTTGACCAGTGAAGTCAGCGTACAGGAAGCCAGTACCGATACGACCCAGAGTGGTGGTGGTACCACCGAGAGCACCAACAGCACCTTGTGAACCAACGCCCAACAGGGTTTGGTCGTTCAGGATGGCATTAGCGCCGAATACGCCCAGATCCAAACCAACCTTGATAGAACCCCAGGACTTGTCACCGAAGGTCAGGTTAGCTTGACGATGTTCAGAACCACCGCCAGAACCACCGCCCAGACCGGTCTTGGAAGAAGCACCTGGTTGGAAGCTGATAGTCCAGCTGATGTCCAGATTGTTTTCACGCTTCTTACCTGTGATGCCGAGCCATGATGGCAGCAAACCGGTATTGATAGAACTGGATGTGCTGCCGTTAGCGCCAGCAGCTTGTGCCAAACCACCAGCAACAGTGTTAGCGTCAGAGCTATCGTTGTAGATGTAGAACGCGTTGACGTTACCGTTGATATCAACAGTCCAGTCACCGGCTGGGATCACGATCCCTGCTTGAGCAGCGGTTGCACCAAGAGCCAGTGCAGCAGCAACTGCCAGATTGAGTTTCTTATTCATAAAACCTCCAAATAAAGTTTCTAAAAGTTTTTGGGCCTGATGCATCAAACCCAATTCAAGTGCTTAACTCCCGTTTCTTCTTGCTTCTAACCGCCCCAAGGAAGGGGTGGGTTGAAACTTGCCGAACCGAGAGAGTTCGCGAACTCCCCTTGCGGGAAGTTGAACCCATTGTGCCAAGGCGGCGGAGGTGTGGGCAAGGGTTTTCTGCGATTTTGGCACCAATTAAGTGCGCATGTTGTGTTTTTACAACAGGTAATAATTTTTTAGGAGGGTGTCTAGGGTGTCTTCGTCCCGAAAGGGTTGATTTATCTGGCCGAGGCTACCGCCCCTATAAAAAACAATGCCTACTCCCCAATAATCTTCACCAGCACCCTTTTTTTGCGTCTTCCGTCAAATTCGCCATAAAAAATTTGTTCCCACGGGCCGAAATCCAGCCTGCCTTCACTGATGGCCACCACTACTTCGCGCCCCATCACTTGGCGTTTCATGTGGGCATCTGCATTATCTTCTCCGGTACGATTATGGTGATAACCACTTACAGGCTCATGCGGTGCCAGCTTTTCCAGCCATACGCCGTAGTCGTGATGCAGGCCGGATTCATCGTCATTGATGAACACGCTGGCGGTGATGTGCATGGCGTTGACCAATACCAAGCCTTCTTGCACGCCGGATTCGCGCAGGCAAGTGGCAATTTCCGGGGTGATGTTGATGAACGCCATACGGCTGGGGGCGTTGAACCAGAGTTCTTTGCGGTAGCTTTTCATGGTATTTTCCTGTTAGTAAAGTGACTTGGGAAATTATAGTGACTTTTCGCGTGACAACAATCCTCTAGGGAAATGCTAATGGCAGATGCCATTTTTCATATTGATGCCGACGAAACCGGGCGCAAGCGCGTGGTCTTGACCGGGCGCTGGTCTCTGCGCGCGGCGAATAATGATTTTGGAGCTTTGCAACATCAGTTGGCATCTCTATTTTCTGATCCTTTCCTGCAGTGGGATTTAAGCAAGCTAGAACAACTGGATAGCGCGGCAGCGGCGATGTTGCTCACTGGCTGGAGTGGTAAAGTGGATGCGCGCATCGCTCTCAAGCCTGAACATGCCGCGTTGTTTAATGTTCTGACAGCACTTCCTGCAAAAGACTCTAAAGCAGCTAGGCAAGAAGCGTTGCCACGCTGGTGGCAAGCGCTGTGGGCAAGCTGGCTGGATTTCACTCAACACTTGCTGGACTTTTTGGCATTGAGCGGCTCACTGACGCTCGAACTCTTGCATTTATTCCGTCATCCACGTGACATCCCTTGGAAAGAAATCACCGCCAATATGGTGAAAGGAGGAGTGATGGCACTACCAGTAACTGCACTGGTGGGGGCGATGATTGGTATCGCCATGAGTTACCTGATGGCTTTGCAATTAAGAAAATTTGGTGCTGATATTTTCATCATTAATATATTAGGGTTGTCTATTACCCGCGAGTTGGGGCCGATTCTGATGTCGGTACTGGTCGCAGGGCGTTCCGGATCGGCTATGACGGCACAGATAGGCGTGATGCGCGTAACCGAAGAGATAGACGCGCTTACTACGATGGGGGTTTCGCAAGTATTGCGCTTGGTGTTGCCAAAGGTGCTGGGTTTGACTTTGGTGGCTCCCATGTTGCTGTTTTGGACGGCTCTGTGGGCGCTTATTGGTGGTATGGTAGTAGCCTATTTCCAGTTAGGTATTGGTTTCGAGTTTTTTATTGAGCATCTGCCGCGCGTGCTAAAACCAGCCAACCTTACTATAGCACTTATTAAAGGCGTGGTTTTTGGGTTGCTGGTAGCGCTCATCGCCTGTCATTTCGGTTTACGCGTCAAGCCTAATACTGAGAGTCTTTCCGCCAGCACTACGGCTTCGGTAGTGACAGCGATTACGGTGGTGATTCTGGTGGATGCATTTTTTGCGATTGCTACGCGGAGCATAGGCATATGAGTGTGCAGAGCAGTCCTGCCCATCGTCGGCCAAGAAAGCGCGATGCAGCGGTGTGCGAGATACGCCATGTTTCCACCAAGTTCGGCAGTACCGTCATCCATAAAAACTTATCGCTCACTATTAAACCCGGCGAGGTAATGGCACTGGTGGGTGGCTCAGGTAGCGGTAAAACTACCTTACTCCGACACATCGTCGGACTTACTCAACCCAGTAGCGGAGAAATCCTTCTTTTCGGCGAATCGCTCAACAATGCAAGTCGAGAAGAGCGCCAGCGCCTGCATAATCGTTTTGGCGTACTGTTTCAGCAAGGCGCGCTATTTTCCGCGCTGACCGTCTTTGACAACATAGCCTTTCCGTTGCGAGAGCTTAAGCAGTTTGATGAAAACACCATCCATACGCTGGTCATGCACAAACTGTCACTGGTCGAATTAGAACCGCAACATGCTTGGTTGCTGCCCGCACAGCTCTCGGGTGGCATGGTCAAACGGGTGGGATTAGCGAGGGCGCTCGCGCTGGAGACGGAGCTGCTGGTGCTGGACGAACCTACCGCCGGACTCGACCCAGACCGTAGTGAGAAATTCGTGAAGTTAATTAAAAATCTGCGCCAGCAATTGGGGTTGACAGTCATCTTCGTTACTCACGATCTGGATACGCTAGCCTCGCTGGCTGACCGTGTAGCGGTACTGGCAGATCAACGCATCGTGGCGTGCTGCCCGATTGCAGATTTGGGAAAAGTGGATCACCCTTTTGTGCGTAACTTTTTTGAAGGCGTGCATAAACGCCTAGAACAGTTAGAATCTGGTAAGCAATCCTGACGAAATTATGGAAAATAAAGCCTACACGTTTATCGCTGGACTCTTCGCACTTTTGTTGACTGGTGCGGTTCTCACCGCATTCTGGTGGCTGGGTGGCACGCACACGCCGCAATCAATCTATCAAATTACTTCAGTTTTTCCAGTCTCCGGCCTCAACTCGCAGGCCGCGGTACGTTTTCGCGGGGTGACGGTGGGGCGGGTAGAGGACATCCAGTTCGACCCAAGTAATCCACACAACATTCTGATTGGTATCTCAGTGGATGAGAGTTTGCCGCTGACGCGTGGCAGTTTCGCCCAACTAGCACAGCAAGGCGTTACGGGCCTAGCCTATATCGAGCTGGATGATGACGGCAAAGACCATGCAGCGCTTGGCAAAAACCTCATCCCACTACGCGAATCCGACCTCAGCGAGTTGATGAAATCGGGCAAAAGCATCATCGCAAAAACCGAAAAGCTGGAAGATAGCGCAGGTAAATTGTTAGTGACGCTGAACCAGATTTTGAATGAGGACAATTCTAAAAAAATTACCCGATTAATAGACAATATGGAGCGTTCCAGCGCGGCCTTAGAGCCGCTACTTCGCTCGTCGCAACATACTAGTGAAAAGGCCGGTAAGCTGATGGACGAGATCAAACCCCGCGAACTTTCCATGACTTTGGAAGCGGTGCGGCAAGCCTCCATGAGTGCTAAAGATACTGCCGATACTGCAAGGCCGACGTTGATCCAGATACAGAAATCATTAGCAGAATTTGAGCGCATGAGCCACCACATTGAGGAGGTGACCGCCGACTTGGGCGAAAACCTTAATTATGAGACCTTGCCACGTATCCACGAATTGACGCACCAGCTTAACCGCGATGCCAAGAGCCTCAACCGCCTGATGGAAACATTGGAAGAGGATCCGCAAAGCGCCATATTCGGCAAAGCAATCGCCCAACCCGGACCGGGAGAGAAAGGGTTTGAACCATGAAACACCTTAATACAATGCTGCTAGGCGGCCTGATTTTGTTATTAAGCGCTTGTGGTGGCTTGCCCAAACCTGGCGCAGCTCCGGCGCTTTACGACTTTGGCATTGCTCCCGCTTTCAGCGAATCGGTCGTACCAGTCAAGTTGGCACGTGTTGAGGCGCTTCCAGGTTTGGAAAGCTTTGATATGCGCTACCGGTTAGCCTACCAGAATCCCAATCAGCTTTACGCTTATACACAAAACCGCTGGGGTGCTGCCCCGGCTGACCTGCTGGCACAACGTTTGCGGCATATGGGGTTCTCCCCCGCTGCTTCGCAATGCGATCTGCGCGTGATTCTGGAAACCTTCGACCAAGTATTCGATACCGCGGCCAGCAGTCGTGGTGTGGTTAGCCTGCGTGCTGAACTCATTACAGGGATTGGGCGGCAGTCCAAGACTTTGACCACGCTCATCACCACCGAGGCTCCTGCTAGTAGCGCCGATGCCAAGGGCGGCGTGGCTGCGCTGGAAATAGCTACGGATAAGGCGATTGAAAAATTAAAGATGTGGGTGACGCAGCAGGAATGCGGAAAAGAGTAACAGCCACAAAAAAGCCGGACGCTTTCGCATCCGGCTTTGATTTACATCTCAACTAAACCTTATTGCTGTTCGGCAGTTGCTTCCTCTTTAGCTGGAGCGTCTATCAGCGCCTTCATGGACAGGCGAACCTTGCCTTTTTCGTCGATTTCCACCACTTTGACCTTCACGATTTGGCCTTCCTTCAGGAAATCGCTGACTGCATTGACACGTTGATGTGCGATTTGCGAAATATGTACCAAGCCATCTTTGCCTGGTAGTAATGAAACCACAGCGCCAAAGTCCAGAATACGTTGTACCGCGCCTTCGTAGATTTGGCCGACTTCCACTTCGGCAGTGATTTCCATGATGCGCTTCTTGGCCGCTTCGCCAGCATCAGCATTGACGCAGCCGATCTTGATGGTACCGTCGTCTTCTATATCAATGGTGGTGCCGGTTTCTTCGGTCAGCGCGCGTATCACTGCGCCTCCTTTGCCGATGACGTCGCGGATTTTTTCCGGATTGATCTTGATGGTGATGATGCGTGGTGCAAATGCGGACAAATCTTCACGCGAATGATCCATGGCTTGTTTCATCAAGCCCAGTATGTGCATGCGGCCTTCTTGTGCTTGGGACAGCGCCACTTTCATGATTTCCGCGGTGATGCCGGTAATCTTAATGTCCATTTGCAGCGCGGTAATGCCTTTGTCGGTACCTGCCACTTTGAAGTCCATATCGCCCAAGTGATCTTCGTCACCCAGAATGTCGGTTAAGACAGCGAAGCGATTGCCTTCCTTGATCAACCCCATGGCGATGCCCGCTACGTGGTCGGTAACTGGCACACCTGCGTCCATCAGCGCCAAACAGCCGCCGCAGACCGAGGCCATAGAGCTGGAGCCGTTGGATTCGGTGATTTCTGATACCACGCGGATGGCGTAGCCGAAGTCTTCCATGCTAGGTAACACAGCCAGCAGAGCTCGTTTGGCTAGACGGCCATGACCGATTTCGCGGCGCTTAGGCGTACCTACGCGACCAGTTTCACCGGTAGCATAAGGAGGCATGTTGTAATGCAGCATAAAGCGGTCAGCATATTCACCTTGCAATGCGTCTATCTTTTGTTCGTCGCGGCCTGTGCCTAGCGTAGCAACCACTAGCGCTTGCGTTTCACCACGGGTGAATAAGGCAGAGCCGTGAGTGCGTGGCAATACACCGGTGCGGATGGTGATAGGGCGTACGGTGCGGGTATCACGGCCATCAATGCGTGGTTCGCCATTCAGAATCTGGCTACGTACCACCTTGGCTTCTAAAGCATGCAGCGCGTCCTTCACTTGGTTGGCGGCATCAGTATCGGTGTCAGCTGTAATCATCTCGGCTACCACCTTGGATTTGATCTCATCCAAACGGGTGGATCGCGCTTGCTTGGACTTGATCTTGTATGCTTCGTTGATGTCATTGGCAGCTAGCTTATCCAGCTTGCTTATCATATCGGTATTGGTTTCTGGCGGTACCCAGTCCCACGGTGCCTTGCCTACTTCTGCAGCCATCTCGTTGATGGCGTTGATAACAGCTTGCATTTCGGTGTGGCCAAATACCACCGCACCCAGCATGATGTCCTCGGACAATTGCTTGGCTTCAGATTCCACCATCAGAACGGCTTTATCTGTGGCGGCCACTACCAAGTCCAATTCGGTCTCGGCCAGCTCTGTCTTGGTAGGGTTCAGTACGTATTCGCCATTGATATAGCCCACGCGCGCAGCGCCAATCGGGCCATAGAACGGGATGCCGGAAATCGCCAGCGCAGCAGATGCGCCGATGATGGCGGGAATATCAGAATCAATTTCGCTATCGGAAGACATCACGGTAGCGACGATTTGCACTTCGTTGTAGAAGGCATCGGGGAATAGTGGACGCAGCGGACGGTCAATTAGACGTGAGGTCAGGGTTTCTTTCTCGGAAGGGCGGCCTTCACGTTTGAAGAAACCACCGGGAATCTTACCCGCAGCGTAGGTGCGTTCTTGGTAATCCACGGTCAATGGGAAAAAGTCCTGACCTTCCTTGACATCATGTTTGCCTACTACGCTGACTAATACTACGGTGTCATCCAGACTTACCAACACAGCTCCATCTGCTTGGCGAGCAATCTCGCCGGTTTCTAACGTCAAGGTATGACGACCATATTGCAGGGTTTTTTTAATGTGGCTCACAGTTTTATCCTTTATGAAATGACAACAAGCCGACAACCGCCGCGTTTCCGCTGCGCCTATCGGCTTGTTTTATAAATGCAATTGAATTATTTAAGCTATTACTTACGAATGCCCAGGCGCTCGATCAAGGCACGATAGCGCTCTGCGCTCTTGCCCTTGAGGTAGTCCAGCAGCTTACGGCGTTGGCTTACTAACATTAGCAAGCCGCGACGGGAGTGGTGGTCTTTGGCGTGGGTTTTGAAGTGGTCGGTCAGCATGGAAATGCGGTTGGTCAATAGTGCCACTTGCACTTCAGGGGAACCGGTATCATTTGCCGCCATCTGGAATTCACCGACGATTTTGGCCTTTTCAGCAGCAGTTGCAGACATCTTTAATCTCTCTCTTTAATTTTCTCTAAATTCAAGCCGCGCATTTTAACCGCAAACACTATAAATTCACAAGTAATTTCAATAGCTAATCTATTCGGTTTCCGTTCCAACAACCATCAAAAAAAAGCCTCTCCGTTAGGAGAGGCTTAAAAGCTGAACCTCCGCTATGGAGATTCAACATGGAACTGTATGACTCGGACAGATATTCATCTGCCCGAGTCAGTTTTAACGCAATTACAGAGAGAACACGGTCAGTGCACCGCCGCCAGGAGCAGCGTTGTACTTCGTCAGTTCTGCATAACCACCAGCAGCGCCAAGAGCGTCTGTTGGGTTAGTCATACCAAGGTTCATCGCCACGCCAGCCCAACCGCCG
>JAIOOY010000059.1 GCA_021414145.1 Methylophilales bacterium
GGCACGCCCAACACCGGCAATGTAGTCTTAGCAGCAATCATTCCTGGCAGATGTGCCGCGCCGCCCGCGCCAGCAATAATCGCCCGCAAACCACGTGCTGCCGCACCCTCGGCAAAGCTGAACATCAAATCTGGTGTGCGATGCGCGGAGACAACGTGAGCCTCGTGCGGCACGCCAAATTGCTTGAGAACGTCCACAGCAGCTTGCATCACAGGCCAGTCACTATCGGAACCCATGACCACTGCAATTAAAGGTTTTTCTGTCGTCACTTTTTCCCCTTTACACCAACACTAGATTGGTTCTGTGTATCAGCTCGGCCTCGTCCACATAGCCCAAAATCTTCTCAATCTCGGTGCTGGATTTCTTCAAAATCAAAGCGGCTTCGGCAGCATTATAATTGACCAGACCTCGAGCAACTTCTTTACCTTGAGCATCGAGACAAGAGACCACTTCACCGCGTTCAAACTCGCCAGCAACCGCCACCACTCCCACTGGTAGCAGACTTTTACCATCATCCTGCAAAGCTTTCACTGCGCCTGCATCCAGAGTCAAGCGACCACGCACTTGCAGGTGATCCGCCATCCATTGCTTTTTGGCCGCCATTTTTTGCTGCGCAGCGCGTAGGTGCGTGCCTATCAATTCATCATTGGCCAAGCGCACCAATACATCAGGTTCATGACCCGATGCGATAACAGTGTGTGCTCCACTCCGTGCCGCGCGTTTGGCAGCGATGATTTTGGTGAACATGCCACCGCTACCTATCGCGCTGCCAGTACCGCCCGCCATTGCTTCAAGAGTGGTATCGCCAGCCGTGCCGTGTTGTATCAACTCGGCTTCTGCATTTTTGCGCGGGTCAGCGGAATACAGTCCTGCCTGATCGGTGAGTATTACCAAAACATCAGCTTCCACCAGATTGGCCACCAAAGCAGCCAAGGTGTCATTATCGCCAAAGCGAATCTCGTCAGTGGCAACCGTGTCATTTTCGTTGATGATGGGGATCACGCCAAGGTCTAGCAGTGTTCTTAGCGTGCTGCGAGCATTCAAGTAGCGCTTACGATCACTTAAATCATCGTGCGTCAGCAGCACCTGCGCGGTATGTAACTGATGCTCAGTAAAACAGGATTCATACATCTGCACCAAGCCCATTTGTCCGACAGCGGCTGCAGCTTGCAACTCATTCACGGCGGTAGGACGTTTTGACCATCCAAGGCGCTGCATACCTTCGGCCACAGCACCACTGGAAACCAAGATGATTTCTCTTTTCTTCTCGTGTAGCCGCGCAATCTGCCCCGCCCAAGCTGCAATAGCTTTGCGATCCAACCCACGCCCCTCGTCAGTCACCAGACTAGAGCCGACTTTGACAATGATGGTCTTGGCGTTAGCTAATAGAGACTTCATGTTTATGTTGTTCTAAGTGATCCATGATGGCGTAGACCAGCGATTGGCAACCTTCGCCACTGATGGCGGAGATACAAAAACAAGGTGCATCCCAGCCAAACTTCTTTAGAAAATCCACGCGCCGTTGGTCGCGCTCGTCTTCCGGCACCACGTCAAATTTATTCAAAATCAACCAGCGAGGCTTATTGTATAAGTCTTCGTCGTACTTTCTCAATTCTTCTGCAATCGCGCGCGCCTCTTGTACCGGGTCAACATTTTCATCAAACGGTGCGATATCGACGATGTGCAACAGCAAGCTGGTACGCGACAAGTGGCGCAGAAACTGATGTCCCAACCCAGCGCCCTCTGCAGCTCCCTCAATCAAACCAGGGACATCGGCAATCACAAAACTGCGGTTGGTATCCACGCGCACCACGCCTAGATTAGGATGCAGCGTAGTGAACGGATAATCTGCCACCTTCGGTTTAGCCGCCGAAACAGAGCGTATAAAAGTAGACTTCCCCGCGTTTGGCATGCCCAACAGGCCAACATCCGCCAGTACTTTGAGCTCTAAATACAGATCTAATTGTTCGCCTTCTTCACCATTAGTAGTTTGGCGTGGCGCACGATTGGTACTGGATTTGAAGTGGATATTACCTAAGCCGCCCGCGCCGCCTTTAGCCAACAAAGTCTTTTGGTCATGCTCGGCCAAATCAGCAATGACTTGTCCCGTGGCCTTGTCAGTAATCACCGTACCCACTGGCACGCGTAGCAACATATCTTCGCCACCTTTGCCGTAGCAATCCGCACCACGGCCATTCTCGCCACGTTCAGCGCGAAATACTCGAGTGTAACGATAGTCAACCAGCGTATTCAGGTTGCGATCCGCTTGCACAAAAATAGAACCCCCGCGCCCGCCGTCGCCGCCGCTAGGGCCGCCGTCAGGTTCGTATTTTTCACGCCGAAAAGTCGCCGCGCCGTTCCCGCCGTCGCCCGCATAAACTTTGATACTGGCTTCATCAATAAATTTCATAATTTCTCACTTGCCACAAACAAAAAAGCCTCGCTGCAATGGCGAGGCTTTTGAGTACTAAGGCTGCAAAGCGTTACGCCGGAACAATGCTCACAACGGTTTGTTGCAACGGGCCCTTAACACGGAACGCCACCTTGCCATCAATCTTGGCAAACAGAGTATGGTCCTTGCCCATGCCTACGTTTTCACCAGGGTGCATTTGCGTGCCGCGCTGACGAATGATGATGCTACCAGCAGAAACCAGTTGGTCTCCGAATGCTTTCACGCCCAAGCGCTGGGAATGTGAATCGCGACCGTTGCGGGAACTCCCGCCTGCTTTTTTGTGTGCCATGTTTTAACCCCTTACTTCGCGGCGATCTTGTCTATTTGAATTTCGGTGTAGTCTTGGCGATGACCTTGCGTCTTGCGGTAGTGCTTACGACGACGCATCTTGAATATCATTACCTTGTCACCACGGCCATGAGAAACTACGGTCGCATTGACCGAAGCACCTTTTACCAAAGGTGCGCCAATGGTGATTTTGTCGCCATCAGCCAGCATCAATACTTGGTCAATCGTTACCGCGCTGCCGACTTCGCCGACCAGCTTTTCCACCTTGAGTTTTTCACCTGCGGCGACTTTATATTGCTTGCCACCGGTTTTAATCACTGCGTACATAATATGCTCCGCTGCGCGCCTTAAATTGAATGAACAATGATAAGGCACATTGAAAAAAGAATCGCGGATTATACGGGGGCAATCCGCCAAGGTCAACCAAAATTGAGGCTTTTGGCTGTGTTAGAATTCTAGCCTTCCTGATTTCAAAAAGTAAGCCGTGTCTCCCGACTTTATTCAATCTTGCATCGCTGATGATATGCGCTTAGTAGATGCAGAGATACGCTCACATTTACAGTCCGAAGTAGTGTTGGTCAATCAGGTTGCAGAGTATATCATCGGCAGCGGCGGCAAGCGCCTACGCCCTTCACTAGTTTTGCTTGCCGGCGGGACATGCGGCCAGATTAGTCCCCGGCATCACATCCTCGCCGCGGTAATTGAATTCATCCACACTGCCACTTTGCTGCATGATGACGTGGTAGACGAATCCGGCATGCGGCGCGGACAAGCTACTGCCAACACATTATTTGGCAACGCCGCCAGCGTACTAGTGGGCGACTTTATCTATTCGCGAGCGTTTCAGATGATGGTAGGCGTACAAAATATACGCATCTTGCAGATTTTGGCTGACGCTACCAACATCATCGCTGAAGGTGAGGTGCTGCAACTGCTCAACTGCCACGATGCGAATGTGTCAGAAGAAACCTACCTTAAAGTCATCCACTACAAAACCGCAAAGCTGTTTGAAGCTGCCACCCGCGTAGGAGCCATGTTGTGCAATGCCTCTGCTAAAGACGAAGAAGCCATGAGCGTCTATGGCACACACCTCGGCGCTGCTTTTCAGCTGATAGACGATGTGCTGGATTTTTCTGGCGATGCCAGCGAGATAGGTAAAAATCTGGGCGATGACTTGGCCGAAGGCAAACCCACATTGCCTCTGCTCTATGCCATGCGCCACGGTAGTGAAGCACAAGCAAAACAAATTCGCGATGCCATAGAACATGGAGGCCTTGACAGTTTGGATGACATTATCGCCATCGTCCGCAACTCTGCGGCTTTAGACTATGTGCGCGGTCTAGCTCGGCAAGAAGCTAATGCTGCCTGCACTGCCATTTCACATTTCTCCGATTCAAACTATAAAACTGCACTACTACAATTAGCCTCATTCTCCGTTGATCGCACCCACTAGAGGTATCCTGAATGTACGGCTGGTTTGAAAAACTTCTAAGTAGTTTCCCTGATGCCACGCCACTCACACCGCCACGACGGTTCTGGGCATTCGCTTGGTCGTGCACGCAAGGACTGCGCGGTTTCATGCTAGGCATGACCCTGCTCACCGCCGTCATTGGCGCATTTGAAGCCTTGCTGTTTGCCATGATGGGGCGTGTGGTGGATTGGCTGAGCCATCTTTCTCCTGAACTGCTATGGTCGCAAGAGCGCAACCACTTGATGTTATTAGCCGCAATCCTGATTGGTAGTATTGCACTAGTTGCCTTGCAATCCATTCTTAAACACCAGGTACTAGCGGGGCATTTCCCCATGCGCATGCGCTGGAATTTTCACCGTTTGATGCTGGGTCAGAGCATGGCCTTCTATCAAGACGAATTTGCAGGAAGAGTGGCCGCCAAAGTCATGCAAACCGCACTGGCGGTGCGCGACATGTGGTTCATTTTGGCCGATATTCTGGTGTTCGTGGTGATCTACGTGGTCACTCTGCTCGCCGTAGCCGACCACTTCAATCCTTGGCTAATGCTACCTTTCTTCTGCTGGCTAACTGTCTACATTGCCGCGTTGTCTTACTTCATCCCGCGCTTGAGTAAAGTGTCTCAGGCTCAGGCCGACGCTCGCTCCATCATGACTGGCCGCATCACCGATGCCTATACCAATATCGCCACCGTCAAACTTTTCTCACATGCCGGACGCGAAGCGGCTTACGCCAAATCTGCGATGGAAGAGTTTATTCAAGCAGTGCACAAACAAATGCGCTTGGTTACCAGCGTGGAGATCCTCAACCACGTACTCATCATGTTCCTGCTTTTGGGCATTATGAGCGTTTCTCTGTGGCTATGGTCACACCACCAAGTCAGCGTGGGTGGGGTAGCCGCCGTTACCGCCATGGCGCTTCGTCTGCACGGTATGTCGCATTGGATAATGTGGGAAATGACGTCGCTATTTGAACAAGTGGGTACGGTGCAGGATGGCATCAATACCCTGTCAACTCCACATATGGTCAATGATGCTGAACAAGCAGAAACTCTCAACGTAAAAAAAGGTGAAATCCACTTTGATCGTGTTGATTTTTCCTATGGCGGTAAATTCAAGGTACTGGACCAGTTCTCTCTGATTATCAAGTCTGGTGAGAAAGTCGGACTGGTAGGGCGCTCTGGGGCTGGGAAATCAACGATAGTGAATCTGTTACTGCGCTTTTACGACGTAGAATCCGGCAGCATCAAGATTGATAATCAGAATATTTCGCAAGTCACCCAAAATAGCCTGCGCGCCAATATAGGCATGGTAACGCAAGATACTTCATTGCTACATCGCTCGGTCAGCGAGAACATTCTGTATGGTCGACCTGAGGCTACTAAAGAAGAAATGATCTCCGCTGCCAAGCGTGCCGAGGCGGATGAGTTTATCCAACAACTACGCGATCCCAAAGGCAGAATCACCTATGATGCCCACGTTGGTGAACGTGGAGTGAAACTCTCTGGCGGGCAGAGACAACGTATCGCCATTGCCCGCGTGATGTTAAAAAATGCGCCTATTTTGTTATTGGATGAGGCTACCAGCGCGCTGGATTCAGAGGTAGAAGCCGCTATCCAGAGCAGCCTTTACAAACTCATGGAAGGCAAAACCGTAGTTGCCATTGCACATCGACTCTCCACCATCGCCGCGATGGATAGACTTATCGTGTTAGATGAGGGGAAAATTGTCGAACAAGGTAGCCACCAATCGTTACTCAATAGCGGTGGACTTTATGCCAAGCTGTGGGCACATCAAAGTGGTGGATTCCTACGAGATGACATTGATGGTGAGGCAGGCATCGCCACATAGATCACTTTCAAGACTAAGAGTAATCTGACTGGAACTTCTCCATTAATTGCTGCGCTTTTTGAACCACCGCTGCGACAGATATTTTGTGCATAGAAGAAACATTTTCTTCACTTGTATTTTCATTGGGAATTACTGCAAATATGTTCCGGCCTTCATCAGCAAGGCGGTAGGTGTCGATCTTCTTGTAAGTCATGCCAAAAAGCCCGATTGACGGGGTTCCCACTGCGGCTGAAATATGCAACATGCCAGAATCATTTCCAACAAAAACAAGGCATGCTTTGAACAATGCAATCACTTCATAAATTGGATATGAAATGATATTCACAACTGAGGGTGAAGTAATTGAATTTTTGATTTGGCATGCCATAAATTTCTCTGAGGCACCTCCTACCAAGAAAATGGTACCCCCACATTGCCCTAACATGTCGTTACCTAAACTGGCAAAGTTCTCATTCCCCCATTGCCGCCTTGAGTCCGTAGCTCCAATCCCAAGCGCGATCCAAGGCTTTGGGTAATCCTTAAAACGATCCTCAATCTGCATGACTGACTCGTTGGGAACGGCAATTTTTGGTGGCACTTCTTCCACCAACAAGCCATTGAGCTTTAGATAGTTTACAGCTTGATCTATAGGGTGAAGTTTCAGACTATTGTTATTCAAACGCTTCCCGACATTCACGAACCAGCGTTGCCATCCAAATCCGTAACCCCATCGTTCAGGAATACCGGCCAGAAAAGCCACTAATGCCCAATGATAGCTTTTGTGCAGAATCCATACGCGCCCATAATTTAAAGAGCGTAATTTTTTTGCTAGCTTTAGAATATCCAGAAGCTTGCTCTTCCCAACAAGCACATCGTCTAACCAAAGTACATCAGATACATATTCCTCATGAGAAAAGAGCTGATCTGCCATAGAACGCTTTATCGTCAGCACATCAACTTTTTTGGATTCTTCAAATTTGGATATAGCTTCTATAAATGGAAGATGCCAGACCATATCTCCAATCCCTGGAAGAGGCTGAATAATTAGGGTTCGTTGAGATGGCAAAGTATTTGAGCGTTGCGATTTCATGAATTGATTTTACCTCAATGCTCAGTCTCTAAAAGCACAAAAGCCTCCGCAAAGGAGGCTTTTGTGCTTTGTAAAGAGTCTGGCAGTGACCTACTTTCGCAAGCGAAGAGCTTACTATCATCGGCGCATGGTCGTTTCACGGTCCTGTTCGGAATGGGAAGGGGTGGAGCCAACCCGCTATGGCCGCCAGACATAACTGTTTTGCAGCGGGTTCAT
>JAIOOY010000060.1 GCA_021414145.1 Methylophilales bacterium
GATGATTATCTGGACGTTGGCGCGCTGACCTTTAATCAGATATACGCTTGTTTGGCAGATTCTTTGGAAGCTGTGCAGCACGGGCAGTACCAGTTGGTGAATCTGGTGGGAGCAAATGTTACCAATCGTTCGGTGATGCTGGCGCAAGCCGCAGAAGCCGGCCAGTGGCTGTGCTGGGCGAAGACTGTTACCAATCAGGATGGCATAAAAATAACCGATGCGCTGGTGACAGAGCTCGGGCATGAGCCTGACTTTGGCTTATTGTTTTCTTGTATGGGACGTGGTACTGGTTTTAATAGCCAAAATCGTGACTTGAGCCATCTGCGCCAGCGCTTTCCGGTCTTGCCGCTGATAGGTATAGAAAGCGAAAACGTCATTGCGCCAGTAGATGGCCGCAATCAACTGTTGCACCACGCGGCTGTGTTGGGATTGTTTCATGTTTAACCCGACCCGCGACCAAGTCCGCCAATTCTTCTTCGATGCGTGGCGTAAATATCGTCAGAACGAAACGCTGACAGCATTAGAAGGTTTGGCTTTGCAGGTAATGTTGGTACATCCCGAGTACCACGATATCCTCAGTGCGCCGGAGCGGTTTATGGAGCAGGAGTATTTCCCTGAAATGGGGGAAACCAACCCGTTTTTGCACATGAGTTTGCATCTTTCACTACTGGAACAGCTCTCCATAGACCAGCCAACGGGCATCGTCGCGGCGTATCAAGGAATGGTTGCAAAATTAGGCGAACATCCAGCACAGCATCAAGTGTTAGATTGCCTGGCGGAGACAGTGTGGCAAGCGCAACGGGAGGGTAAACCACCAGATGGTGCGGCTTATTTGGAGTGTTTGCAGAAAAAAGATGGGCAATAAAAAAGGCCGACATTGTCGGCCTTTTTTACGTTAAGAAAAAACTTAGTTACCTGTGTTTTTCGCTAACCAGCCTTTACCATCCACTTCGGTACCGCCTTTGGACATGGCGTTGAAAATAGCCTCATGGAATTTGATGAACTCATCTTTGGTGATCTTATGGTCTTTGTCAGCATCCATCGCGTCCATCATCTTCAATGTACGTAATTGTCTGCTGTAGCCACCAGTAGCGATGCTGATCTTGTTGGAACCCTTGGTGCCTTCCCATTCCGTAGCGTCAACTGTGCCGTCGTTATCGGTATCCAGTGCTCCAAAAATCGCGCCATAGTAGTTCGTGAATTCATTCTTGGTTACCATGTGGTCACCGTTGAAATCAATCATCTTCATCATTTCCATGGTGTGCAGGGTGTTATAGCCACCACTGCCTATCATTGCGTCAGCGGATGCAACATTTGAGAAGGCTGCCAATGCTACACCAATTGCGATTGCGGTTTGTTTAAATTGAATTGCCATGATTAAAGCTCCCTAAAGTAAAAGTTAAATTTCCAAATTTTTTGAACATCATAAATTTGCTTATGACAGCCATTAGTCCGGCAGTTTTTCTATTCCTTACATTTTTTTAAACAACCTAGTCGAGAAGGGCTTCGTGACGGCGATTGGCTTGTTATAAAAGATACACTTTAACCATAGAAAATTTAATCATTCTGTGATTGAATGCGTCATATGGAGACACCACTTAAACAAGCAGATACCGACAATCCAAATGACTGGCTCAACGAACATGGCGACTACCTCTATCGTTTTGCCTTAACTCGTCTGCGCGATGAACATTTGGCGGAAGATGCGGTACAGGAAACCTTGTTGGCCGCGATAAAAAATAGTGC
>JAIOOY010000092.1 GCA_021414145.1 Methylophilales bacterium
ACCTGACTGACGACGCGCAGATAGACAGCATGTTCTCAGCATTGAGCAAGCACTGGGACGGCGTAGACATCATCATTCATTCTGCCGCTTTCGTACCTAGAGCCGCGCTCGATGGCGATTATCTGGATTGTGTCACGCGCGAAAATTTCCGCATCGCCCACGATGTCAGTTCTTACAGCTTTGCCGCCTTGGCCAAGGCGGGACTGCCGATGATGCAAGGACGCAATGCGGCGCTGCTGACCTTAAGCTATTTGGGTGCAGAACGCACCATGCCCAATTACAATGTCATGGGCTTGGCCAAAGCCAGCCTTGAAGCCAATGTACGCTACATGGCGCAAAGCTTGGGACCTAAGGGCATACGTGTGAATGCGGTGTCTGCCGGGCCGATTAAAACGCTGGCGGCCTCCGGCATTGCCGGTTTTGACAAAATGATAGAGTACAACAACAAACATGCCCCACTCCGCCGTGGCGTGACTATAGAAGAAGTCGGCAATGTCTCGGCTTTTTTATGTAGTGACTTAGCCAGCGGAGTAACGGGCGAAATCACCTACGTGGATGGTGGATTCAACATCACCGTCGCGGCTACCGTAGAATAAATCACCAAACCCATGAAAGTCCTCATAGCTGACGGTAGCGGGATCAATCGCGCCATTTTGTCGGCACTAGTATCTCAACTGGGACATAAGCCTATCCTGGCGGAAAATGGCGTACAAGCGCTGGAGATTTTCGAACGTGAACTGCCCGACTTAGTGTTGATGGATTTGATGATGCCGATAGAAGACGGCATCATCGCCATAAAGAGTATCAAAGCACTGCCCGCGGGTGAACTCACTCCGATTTTCATTGTTGCAACTGCACTGGATAGCGATGAGGATATTATTCGTGTACTTGAAGCAGGCGCCAACGATTATTTCACCATGCCCATCAAAGTCCATGTAGTGCGGACCAAAATTATGCACATAGAGCAGGTCATCAATGCTCGGCGCCAAATCGCCCATAAAAATGCCGAGTTAGAGCAATACTATTTTGCCGGAGAAGAAGAAAAGCGCCTTACCAGCCACATCATGCAGCGCTTGACCGAGCCCTCAAAGCTCAAAGACCCTGCTCTGCAATACTGGATTAAGTCTGCGGATTATTGCAGCGGTGACTTGCTGGCCGCTACACGCACACCGGGCGGCGGTTTGTACTTGTTATTGGCGGATGGTACCGGTCATGGCTTGTCAGCGGCACTGGATGTGGTTTCCTTACCACAAATTTTTTATGCCATGGCCTCTATCGGCCACCCCATCGGCAGCATTGCGGCAGAGATGAACTCCAAAACCAAGTCACTGCTACCCACTGGCCACTTTGTGGCGTCGACACTCATTGCCATCAATCCCACTGAAAAAACTGCCGAAATCTGGAATGGCGGTAATCCACCTACTTACATCGTGAATGCTGAAGGTGTATTGATGCATAGTGCCATTTCACGCCATTTGCCCATAGGCGTAGTCGAAGAGGATGCCTTCGACGACAGTACGGAAACTATTCGCCTTAGCTCTGGCTGGCAATTATTAACATTCTCCGATGGATTACCCGATGCCGGAAACAATCAAGGAGAGGAGTTTGGTCTCGAGCGCATCTTAGCCTCCTGTTTAGCCTCAACACCCGAGAATCGTCTGGTCACCTTGCAAACAAAAGTCACAGCGTATATAGGTGATGCTAAAGCCCACGACGACATTTCCATCCTATTGTTTGAAGCCGACCAACTACTCAATCAAACACCCGCGATTCACACCATGCATCATCCTGCCGCCTACAACGCTGGCAAAGGCTGGCACATGGCGCTACGACTAGGTTGCGACGAAATACAACACCTTGATCTTATTCCCTTTACCATTGATTTACTGAAAAAACTGCGTGTGTCTGGCTCGCATCTGAGCAGTCTATTTTTGATCCTCGCCGAGCTCATCAACAATGCCATAGACCACGGCTTGCTACAGCTGGACTCAAAGCTCAAAAACGATATGCATGGCTTTGACGCTTATCTAGATGAGCGCGAAGATCGTCTGTCCAATTTGTCACAACATGCTACGCTGGAAATCACCTTTGACCTCGAGTCTCTCGAACAAGGTTTGCAGCTCTTAATCTGCATAAAAGATAGCGGCAATGGCTTTGATCACGAACGCGTCTGCGCCACAATATCAGACGACCTTTACAAGCATGGACGCGGCATTGGGCTAGTGCAAAAAATCGCCCAGAAACTGGAATATAAGGGAAAAGGTAACGAGGTGCTCGTCACTTTCGCTTTCTAATGTAGAATCAAAACTAAGTGCCTAAGCTTTAAGTAAATTACATATGAACATCACCAGAAAACAAGATGGGGACAACGTCACTTTAATCTTAAATGGTCGCTTTGATTTCAGCGTACATCGAGACTTTCGCACCAGTTACGAAGATGTACTCAAGATTGCAGGCATCAAGAAAATCACCCTAGATATGGCCGCGGTGGATTATCTCGACAGCTCAGCCTTGGGCATGTTACTACTGCTCAATGAGCGTGCACGTAACACCAGCGCAGAAGTCAATATTGCTCGCTGCTCAGCTGGGGTCACGAAGATTCTGGATATTGCCAACTTCTCCAAGATTATCAAAATTACATAAACTGAATTAGTCACTAGAGTTACATATCTATCCCCAGATATTGCAAGGGAACTCTTATAAATCAAAATGACCAGCCATGCTACATATGCCCCCACCGTGCGCGAGTTTGATTTTACAGACGCAGATTTCCAACGTGTTCGTAAGCTGATATACGAACATGCCGGCATCAATTTATCTGACGCTAAAAAGGACATGGTGTATAGCCGCCTAGGTCGGCGATTACGTGCAACCCAGCTCACCAGTTTTGGTGAATACCTCAAAAAACTAGAGCAAAATGACGAAAATGAGTGGGAAGCCTTCGTCAATTCACTCACCACCAATCTAACCTCGTTCTTCCGCGAGGCTCATCACTTCGAAATTCTAGCCAATCACATACGTAGCATTAGGCATAGACAACCCATACGGCTATGGTGCAACGCTGCCTCGACCGGAGAAGAACCTTATACGATGGCGATGACCATGGTGGACGTATTTGGCAGTTATACGCCACCAGTAACCATACTGGCGACCGACCTTGATACCCACGTGTTACAAAAAGCCGAAGCCGGTATCTACAGCGCAGAACATGTGGCAAAACTGCCACCTGACATCCTCAAGCGATTTTTTATTAAAGGTGTGGGTGATAAAGAAAACTTAGTACAAGTGCGCCCCGAGTTACGTGCAATGATTACCTTTCGTAAGCAAAACTTGCTAGATGCAACTTGGGCTGACAAACAATCATTTGATGCCATTTTCTGCCGTAATGTGATGATTTATTTCGATAAAGAAACACAGTATAAAATTTTAAAAAAGCTTGTCCCAATCATGCGCTCAGACGCGCTGCTATTTGTTGGACATTCGGAGAGTCTGCAACACGCCGCAGATCTGTTTAGCCCACAAGGGCGCACGGTGTATAAGCTGGCCAAATCTGTGCTGCCTATGGCGGTGAAACCATGAATAAAATAAAGGTGTTGGTGGTAGATGACTCGGCTACTATCCGAGCCGTGCTTAAGCAAATTATCAATAAGCAAGCTGATATGGAAGTTGTCGGTATGGCTGAAGATGGTTTTGTCGCCACCGAGATGCTACGCATCACCAACCCCGACGTGATTACCTTAGACGTAGAAATGCCCAGAA
The DNA here is from genome assembly GCA_021414145.1 of Methylophilales bacterium. Classification (GTDB taxonomy): domain Bacteria; phylum Pseudomonadota; class Gammaproteobacteria; order Burkholderiales; family Methylophilaceae; genus CAILHX01. The sequence goes on from JAIOOY010000092.1 coordinate 3,760, forward strand.
TGAATGGGCTAGATTTTCTTGAACAACTCATGCAGCAAAGCCCAACCCCCGTGTTGATGATTTCATCCTTTACCGATCGACATTCAGAAGCTACGCTACGTGCCTTAGAACTAGGCGCGATTGATTTTGTATCCAAACCCCGATTAATTTCAGACATCGGCATGGAGGAATACGCCGATGAAATCGTCAGTAAAATCCGTGCGGCAGCAACAGCTAAATTGCATCAAGCACAGCCGCAAAAAATGCGACTGGAAAGCATGGAAAAAAAACAGTCGACGAATATTACAAAACCTACAGCCATCACTTCAGCTGTAGATAAAATTTTGGTATTTGGTGCTTCAACTGGCGGCACAGAAGCATTGAAAGAAGTGCTAATAAATTTACCCGGCAATGCCCCTGGAATCTTGATCGCACAACATATGCCGGAAGGTTTTACTAAATCTTTTGCCGAACGCTTAAATAGCCTATGCCAAATCAGCGTCAAAGAAGCTGAACATGGTGATCGCATATTGCCAGGACACGCCTATCTTGCCCCCGGACATTCCCATTTACTTATAGGTCGTAGTGGAACAAATTACGTGTGCGAATTATCACAAACCAGTCCAGTGAACCGCCACCGCCCATCTGTAGATGTGCTGTATCGTTCTGTTGCTAATAATGTAGGGAAGAATGCAATTGGTATCATTCTCACCGGGATGGGTAAGGACGGAGCTGCTGGGATGAAAGAGTTGAAAGCAGCTGGGGCGTATACCTTTGCTCAGGATGAAGCTAGTTGCGTGGTGTTTGGGATGCCTAAAGAGGCAATCGCGCAAGGCGGCATTGATGAGATAGTACCTCTCAAAGAAATGGCTAAGCGTATATTAAGTCGGCTCTCGCTAGAAGCCAAAGTCTTCCAAATCTAACCGGCGTTGTCTTTGCGCTTTAGCAATTCCTGATTAATTTGCACCTTGGCATTGGCGCGCAAGGTTTTGAGGTACGCTTGTAGATATTCTTCACGCAAAGCCGCCTGGTATTCCGATGCGTGCGCCTCTTTGGCTGCCGCATCCAGCTGCTGGAAGCCATCTTCCACCTTACTCACCCGAATCAGCACATAGCCACCATCCTTGGCCGCGGCACCCACATAGGCGGGAAGCTTGCCGACATCAGTCTGGAAAGCTTTCATCATGATGCCTTCAGACAAGCCTTGCAGATTGCTACGGTCTATCTTCACCGGGCTGGTCCACTCTAGAGCAGCATCTTCATGCCCCTGATTCAAGCTAACGGCCAATTTTTCACCCTGATCACGCGCCAGTTTACTTGCTTGTAACAATTGCAGACTGCTTTCTATACCTGATTTTACTTCGTCAAATGGTTTTTTGCTGGAAGGACGGGATTCAATCACCCGTGCCGCCACCAAGGTATTGGGAGCAATTTCGACTGCCTCGGTATTACGTTTATCCTTTTTAACCTCGTCAGAAAACACCGCGCTGGAAATTTTTTCATTGTTTTTGAAAAACTTAGCGACATCCTGACGCGACATCCAGCCACTTTGCTGCACTTGCAATTGATGCGCGTCTGCCGCCGGTTTCAGACTGGAAGACTGCTCATATACCGTGTTACTGAATTTCTCTGCTTCCTCAGCAAACTTCATTTGCGATTTTTGGAACATCAGCTCAGCGCGAATCTGGCTGCGTGCCTCTTCAAACGCAGGTGTGCCACCTTTGACTTCAGTCAACTTGATGATGTGGTAACCAAACTCGGTTTCCACTAGGTCGCTAATGCTGCCGGGTGCCATGCTGAACACCGCCTCCTCAAACGGCTTGACCATCAGACCACGTTTTACCGCGCCCAAGTCCCCGCCTTTCTCGGCAGAACCTGGGTCTTGCGAATACTTTTTGGCAATCGCCTCAAACTGATTGGGCGATTTCTTTACTTCTGCCAACACCTTCAATGCTTTTTCCTTTGCCGCAGCTTTGGCCGCCGCATCCGTTTTTCCTCCAAAAGTAATCAGGATATGGCTGGCGTGACGCTCTTCGTCACCCTGAAATTTGGCAGCGTTTTGCTGGTAGAAGTCTTTGGCTTCCTCATCCGACACCGTCATCGTCGCGATCAGGTTATTATTGGAAAAAGCCACGTACTCAATTCGCACTTGCTCAGGCACACGAAACTCATCTTGGTGCTTATCGTAATAGGCTTTGATTTCATCGGCAGAGACCTTGGCTTGCGTTAAAAAGTCTGCCGAATGCAAGGTCGCCACACTCACCTCGCGCTGCTGACTACGCGCCTGTAATGCGGTATCTTGCGCCACCTTGGAAGTAAATGCGGTACTGGTAATGCCGTCACGCACTTGTTGCAACAGCAAATCGTGGCGCATCATCTCTTCAAATCTGTTCGGAGTAAATTTATTGACAGCTAGGGCTTGGTCATAGACCTCTTGTGAAAACTGACCATTTTTTTGGAACTCCGGCAGGCTAACTATGAGCTTAGAAAGCTGCTCATCGCTCACGACATACCCGCCACGCTTAATTTCTGCGCGTAATAGATGTTGGTTGATCAACTTGTCCAGCAAGGCTGAGCGAAATTCTGGCTGATCCAGCAACGCGGGATCTGTTTTGTCTTTCAGATTGCCACGAGCATCCTGTAAGGCTTTACCAAACTCTTGGACGGTGATGGGTTCGCCATTGATTTTGGCAACCTCAGCCCCGCTACCCGCATTTTTCAAATAAGAATCAACGCCAAAAAGCGCGAAAGGCACTGTAATAAGCACCAAAATGACTTTTGCAATCCACGATTGTGAATGTTTGCGTATGGATTCCAGCATGATGAATCAACCTTAATGTGGATAGCTTAAAAAAACAAAAGGCAGGCATCTAGCCCACCCTTGTCTTAAGAGATGTTTGGCGGAGTGGACGGGACTCGAACCCGCGACCCCCGGCGTGACAGGCCGGTATTCTAACCAACTGAACTACCACTCCAACTACTGCTAGAACCTGTTGTGCGAGTATTCGTTGGTGGGTGCTGACGGGTTCGAACCGCCGACATTCGCCTTGTAAGGGCGACGCTCTACCAGCTGAGCTAAGCACCCTTGATGAAACAAACACTTCAAACCAACACAGCTTTTTAGTTTACTGCATCCTTCAGTGCTTTGCCAGCGCGGAATTTTGGAGAATTCGCAGCTTTAATCTTGATGGTAGCGCCGGTACGTGGGTTACGACCATTGCGTGCAGCACGCTTACCTACATAGAAAGTACCAAAACCAATCAGGGTAACCAAATCACCCTTCTTCAATGCTTTTGCGATGGCGCTAGTAGCAGCATCGAGTGTACGGCCAGCGGCAGCCTTAGAAACGCCAGCGCCCTTTGCAATTTGATCAATCAATTCAGACTTATTCACGTGCAATCCCCTTTTCACTTTGTTTAACGAAGAATGACAACCCCTACAAGCATCTTTATATCAAGCGGGGAAAGCCCGTGTCAAGGGTTTTCCACCGTTTATTTACAAGTTATTTGGCGGCGCTTTCTGGCGCTACGTAATTCATACAAAAAATCATACGCCTAGTGCTTAGTGGCTACGACCGCGCTTTCCTCAATCGCCGCCGTAGGTATCGCAGATATTGATGCCTCACCCTCAATCAAAGGCTCGGGCATGCGCTCCAAGGCCAATTCTAACACCTGCTCGATCCACTTCACCGGATGTATCTCCAGCTTGTTTTTAATGTTGTCCGGGATTTCCACCAGATCCTTGACGTTTTGATGCGGAATCAGCACGGTTTTGATTCCACCACGATGCGCCGCCAGCAACTTCTCCTTCAGACCGCCTATCGGCAACACCTCACCACGCAAAGTGATTTCGCCGGTCATGGCAACATCTGCACGCACAGGAATGCCCGTCAGCACGGACACTAACGCAGTGCAAATGGCAATGCCGGCACTTGGACCATCCTTTGGCGTAGCACCTTCTGGGAAGTGGATATGAATGTCGTGTTTTTCGTAAAAGTCTGATTTGATACCTAGGCGTTTAGAACGGCTACGTACTACCGACATTGCGGCTTGCGTAGATTCCTGCATCACCTCGCCCAGCTTACCAGTGGTGATAGGCTTACCGCCTCCTTTGCCCGGCATGGTGACAGTTTCAATCGTGAGCAACTCCCCGCCCACTTCTGTCCAAGCCAAACCGGTCACTTGGCCGACTTGGTTTTCTTTGCTCGCCAAGCCATAGTCATAACGGCGTACGCCCAAATATTTATCCAAGTTACGTGGTGTAACAATGACTTTTAACTTCGGTATTTTTTTGTTCTTGCTAGTAATGATTTCTTTCACCACTTTTCGACATATTTTGGACACCTCGCGTTCTAGCGCGCGCACTCCGGCCTCGCGCGTGTAATAACGTACTATGTCGCGAATTACTGCATCAGATACTGAAATTTCAGTTGCTTTAAGACCATGCGTTTTGATTTGCTTAGGAAGCAAATAATTCATGGCGATATTGATCTTCTCGTCCTCGGTATAGCCCGCCAAGCGTATGATTTCCATACGATCCAGCAATGGCAGCGGGATGTTTAGCGTATTAGCCGTGGCGACGAACATTACATCCGACAAGTCATACTCAACCTCGATGTAGTGATCGGCAAAGGTGTGGTTTTGCTCCGGATCCAACACTTCCAGCAACGCTGATGAAGGGTCACCACGGAAATCCTGCCCCATTTTGTCCACTTCATCCAACAGGAACAATGGGTTACGCACGCCTATCTTACTCATGCTTTGCAACACTTTGCCCGGCATGGAGCCAATATAAGTACGTCTATGTCCACGTATCTCGGACTCATCGCGCACGCCACCCAAAGCCATACGCACGAATTTGCGGTTCACCGCGCGTGCAATGCTTTGCCCAAGCGAGGTTTTACCCACGCCAGGAGGTCCCACTAAGCAAAGGATAGGTGCCTTCATCTTACCTACGCGCTGTTGTACTGCCAAATACTCGATGATGCGTTCTTTGACTTTTTCCAAGCCAAAATGGTCGGCATCCAAAATCTTTTCAGCAGCGAGTAAATCTTTGCCTATCTTGGTCTTTTTCTTCCATGGTAATGCGACAAGCGTTTCAATATAGTTACGTACCACGGCGGCCTCTGCCGACATAGGTGACATCATGCGCAGCTTTTTCAGCTCGCTCTCGGCCTTGGTACGCGCTTCTTTGCTCATACCAGAGGTTTTAATCTGGGTTTCCAAATCGTCTGTTTCACCCGCTTCGTCTTGCTCACCCAATTCTTTTTGGATGGCTTTAACTTGCTCGTTCAAGTAATACTCGCGCTGACTCTTCTCCATCTGACGCTTGACGCGACCACGAATACGCTTTTCTACTTGCAAAATATCTAATTCGGCCTCCAGCAAGCCTAACAAATGTTCCAACCGCTTGATAACGTCGAACATTTCTAGGATTTTTTGCTTTTCCTCCAGCTTTAGCGACAAGTGTGCCGTGATGGTATCGGCCAAGCGCCCTGCATCGTCTATACCGGCGAGCGAGGTCAAAATTTCGGGTGGAATTTTCTTATTAAGTTTGACGTATTGGTCGAATTGCGCCAACACGCTACGCATCAAGGCTTGTACCTCACTGCTAACCACAGCGCCCTCTTGCACTTCCACCACGCGGGCAGCGTAACTCTCTTCCAGAGTAATAAATTCTACTGCGCGAGCGCGACGCAAGCCTTCTACCAGGACCTTTACCGTGCCGTCAGGTAGTTTGAGCATTTGCAGTATGGTGGCAACCGTGCCAATTTCGTGCAGCTCTTCCGGACTGGGATCATCCTGATTGGCGGATTTCTGCGCCACCAGCATGATTTGTTTATTGCCTTCGACCGCCAGCTCTAGCGCGCGCACTGACTTGGCTCGACCGACAAACAAGGGGATGACGAGATGCGGATAGACCACCACGTCGCGCAGGGGCAACAAAGGCAGAGTGTCGTTGATGGTTTCTTCTGTGGTCATGAGCGATACCTTAATTCAAAAAGTAGTGATTGGTACTCATGTGTGGGCGGTATCGGCCAATATCAAGTGGCCTACCACCAAAATTACTTACTTGAACTTGCGCGTTTGGGTGCGTCAGAATAAATCATCATGGGTGGAGACTCGCCCTTGATGACATTTTCATCCACCACAACCTTGCTCACATTGCTCAAATTCGGCAAGTCAAACATCACATCCAGCAAGGCGGACTCCATAATAGAACGTAGACCGCGAGCGCCGGTCTTTCTTTCCAGCGCTTTTTTGGAAATGAGCAACAACGCAGACTCGCGGAATTCCAGTTCTACGCCTTCCATCGCAAACAGTTTTTGGAACTGGCGAGTCAATGCATTTTTAGGCTCTACCATAATTTTCATCAATGCCGCTTCGTCCAGGGATTCCAGCGTAGCAATGGCAGGTAAACGCCCGACGAATTCTGGGATTAAGCCAAATTTGATCAAATCGGCTGGTTCCACGCCACGCAACACCTCACCCACAGCTTTTTGGTCTTCTTTGCTCTTCACTTCCGCGCCGAAGCCCATACCGCCTTTTTCTGAACGCTGACGTATGACTTTTTCCAAGCCGTCAAACGCGCCGCCGCAGATGAACAAAATATTGGTGGTGTCGAGTTGCACGAATTCTTGATTAGGATGTTTGCGTCCACCCTGTGGGGGTACCGAGGCCATCGTACCTTCAATCAGCTTAAGCAGCGCCTGCTGCACACCCTCACCGGACACATCACGAGTGATAGAAGGGTTATCTGATTTACGCGAAATTTTGTCAATTTCATCTATGTAGACGATACCGCGTCGGGCTTTATCCAAGTCGTAATCACATTTCTGCAATAGTTTCTGCATAATGTTTTCCACGTCCTCACCCACATAACCCGCTTCGGTCAGCGTGGTCGCATCGGCCATCACGAATGGGACATTGAGCATACGCGCCAAGGTTTGCGCCAAGAGGGTCTTGCCCGAACCGGTAGGTCCTATGAGCAGAATGTTACTCTTGGAAATTTCAACATCGTCTTTTGTGTCGTGATCCAAGCGTTTGTAGTGGTTATACACTGCCACCGATAATACTTTTTTGGCATGAGTTTGGCCGATAACATACTGATCTAGCAAATCGCAGATCTCTTTGGGCGTGGGCAGACTGCTTTCGCCGTGACGCAGGCTGTCACTCTGCACTTCTTCGCGGATGATGTCGTTACATAAATCCACGCACTCATCGCAGATAAATACGGAAGGACCAGCAATAAGTTTACGTACTTCGTGTTGGCTTTTGCCGCAAAAGGAGCAATACAGTAGTTTCTCGCCTTCGGTTTTTTCAGCCATTGCTGTTTCCTATTGGATAGGTATCCAGAATATCAAACATCGGCACGCGTGGAAATGACTTTATCCACCAAGCCGTAACTCAATGCTTGCTCTGCACTCATGAAATTATCTCTATCGGTGTCGTTGGCTATGGTTTCCACCGGTTGCCCCGTGTGCTTAGCCAGGATGTCATTCAGGCGACTACGCAAGTAGAGTATTTCTTTGGCGTGAATTTCGATGTCCGAAGCTTGCCCCTGAAACCCGCCCATAGGCTGGTGTATCATCACCCGCGAATTGGGTAAACAGCTACGCTTGCCATTGGCACCTGCTGCTAACAGTAAAGAGCCCATACTGGCAGCCTGGCCTATGCACAATGTTGCCACATCGGGCTTGATGAACTGCATGGTGTCATAGATTGCCATGCCCGCGGTCACCGAACCACCGGGCGAATTGATATAGAAGAAAATATCCTTGTCAGGATTTTCTGCTTCCAGAAACAACAACTGTGCCACCACCAAATTAGCACTCATGTCGTTGACTTGCCCCACTAGGAAAATCACCCGCTCTTTCAGCAGACGTGAATAGATGTCATACGAACGCTCGCCGCGCCCGCTCTGCTCTATCACCATAGGGATATAGCCCAAGCCTTGCGGTTCGAAATCGCCGTGAGTCATCATGCTTTTCCTTTATTGCCCATCAAATCGTCAAAACTGGTCTTTTTGTTACTGACTTTGGCACGCTCCACCACCCAGTTCACCGCGTTAGTTTCCGTCGCCACAGCAGCTGGCTCATCCAAGCGCTGCGGATCGGCGTAATACCAGGTCACCACCTCGCTCGCATCTTCAAAGCTTTGTGCGAAAATATCAATCTGCGCGCGAATTTGCTCTGGCGTAGCTTGCAGATTATTGGTACGGATAATTTCTACCAAAATCATGCGTAGCTTCACACTCTTCTTTGCCTGCTCTTCAAACATGGCCGGATTGACATTGATCTGCGACTCATCCATACCACGCTGTTTGAGATTCTGTATGGTCATTTGCATCTGGTTATTACTCTCAACCGCCACCAAAGCGCGTGGCAATTCCAGAGTCACCGCATCAGCCAAGCCTTCCATCACTTGCTGCTTGACCACTGCTTTGACACGATTTTCAACTTCCTGCTCTAGACTCAACTTAATCTCGGCACGCATCTTCTCAACATCGCCATCTGCCACACCCAACTCACGAGCGAAATCAGCGTCTATCTCAGGTAACTTGGCAGCGGTGACCGTGACCAGCTTGATGTCATAAGTGGCAGTTTTGCCTGCGAGGTCGGCACTCTGATAGTCAGCGGGGAATGTCAAATCGAACTGCTTGTTTTGGCCAGCTTTTATACCTACCAGATTATTATCAAAATCGGCCAGACGGCCATCCTCGCCCAAGGTCAGCTCAATCGCTTGCCCTTGAGTATCCTCTACTTGCTTACCATCAATGGTCGAAGTGAACGTAATGCTGACACGGTCTTGCAACTTGGCTGCACGCTTGACTGGCTCAAAAACCGCGCGCTGCTTACGCATCACATCCAAAGTCTTGTTCACGTCGGCATCATTCAGCGTGACAGTGGGTTTCTCGATTTTGAGTTTGGACAAATCACCTATCACCACTTCCGGGAAAATTTCAAAGGTAGCAATGTATTCATAGTTATCAGCGCCTTCTGCTAAAGGCTTAGGTGCGATACTGGGATAGCCGGCTACACGCAATTTGTGCTGGGTCACGGCTTCATCAAAGGTCTTTTCTACATTACTGGAGATGACTTCCTGGCGCACACCTGCGCCGTACTGCTGCATCACCATTTTGTAAGGCACTTTGCCAGGACGGAAACCAGGCAATTTTGCAGTACGGGAAAGCGCATTCAGGCGTTTACCTATTTCTTCTTCAATCGGCTTGAGCGGCATAGCCACGGTGAGACGACGCTCTAGGCTGCTAATGGTTTCAACTGTTGCTTGCATCTTCTATCCTTAAATCAAAATCCGAAAAAGCGGCATTCTAACACGAAGCCTCATGGCTGATTACGCATAAAATCAGCCACATCCCAGAGTGCTGTGCTGAGCTTGACGATTACAGGCTCGGCAAGCTCGATCTCGTGCATAGCACGTACCATGCAATACATCCACTGATCGCGCTCTGATTCTCCAATGACAAATGGCAAATGCCGCCTGCGTAGCATAGGGTGACCATAGCGCTCGATATAGAGCTGCGGCCCTCCCGTCCAGCCGGTCAAAAACATGAATAGTTTCTCGCGTGCGGAGGTTAAATCAGCGGGATGCATAGCGCGAACCCCGGCAGCTTTAGTATCTGTATCCATGATGTCGTAGAACTTCTCTACCAACGTGCGAATATTTTCCGGTTTACTGCCCAGCAACTCATAGAACGTGGTGGTGCCTGGTTCGGTAGGGATTTTAAGCAACAGGGCGCACCTTGCTCGCGGCCAGCTTCGCGCGTTGCCGCGCCTCGTCGGTATCCTTGCCAGTCGCCAGCGTCACGCCCATACGGCGGCGCGAGAACGATTCCGGCTTACCGAACAATCTCACGTCGCTTTCAGGCACCGCTAGCGCCTCGTCCACACCAACAAAAGAAATGCCAGTCGCATCCACACCACCGTAGATTACCGCACTAGCACCTGCCTTCAACAAACTTACATCCACCGGTAAGCCCAAAATCGCTCTGGCGTGAAGCTCAAACTCGTTCAAGCGTTGCGTCGCCATCGTCACCATGCCCGTGTCGTGCGGACGCGGACTGACTTCAGAGAACCACACTTCATCGCCACGAACAAATAGCTCCACCCCAAACAACCCTAAGCCACCCAAGCTGTCTGTCACTTTTTTGGCGATTAGTTGACTACGTTCCAATGCTAGAGCCGACATCGCTTGTGGCTGCCAGCTTTCCACATAGTCACCTTTCACTTGCACATGGCCTATAGGCTGGCAAAACTGGGTTTGCACCTCACCGTTGCATAATGCGCGCACCGTCAACAAGGTGATTTCGTAGTCGAAAGAAATTTGGCCTTCGACGATGACCAAGCCTTTATCTACACGACCGCCGCTAGCCGCGTAATCCCATGCAGCGGCGACTTGCGAAGCGTCGGTGATGCGCGACTGCCCCTTGCCAGAGGAAGACATCACTGGTTTCACAAAACAGGGATAGCCTATACCGTTATCAATCGCGGCTTGTAACTGCTGCAAACTTTCGGCAAAAGCGTATGGAGAGGTGGGCAAGCTCAATTCCTCTGCAGCCAGCTTGCGTATACCTTCACGGTTCATGGTGAGCTGCACCGCGCGCACTGTCGGGATGACTTTGGCAATGCCTGCCGCTTCAATCTCGGCCAAGGCTTCGGTAGAAATCGCTTCAATTTCCGGAACAATCAGATGCGGGCGCTCTTGCTTGATGAGCGATTTCAATGCAGCGCTATCGGTCATGTTAATAACGTGGGCGCGATGCGCAACTTGGTGTCCAGGGGCATTGGCATAGCGGTCTACGGCGATTACTTCGACGCCTAAGCGCTGCAACGCGATAATGACTTCTTTACCCAATTCGCCACTGCCCAAGAGCATGACACGGGTAGCCGAGGGGCTGAGGGGAGTTCCAATCTTCATGAGTACGAGTGTACCGCGACTAGCGCTTTTCACGAAAGTGCGATGTTGTGCTTTTCCATGCGGTAGCGCATGGCCATGCGCGTCAATCCCAGTTTACGTGCGGCTTTAGACACATTTCCATCCACTGCACTCAAGGTGCTTTCTATCATCAAGCGTTCAGTGTCTGGGATGGTAAGGCCTAAGACAGGAGTGATTTCAGCCACCATTTTGCTGGATAACGCTAAATCGGCGGCGCTGATAGTTTCGCTCTGACAAAGCAATGCAGCACGATTGATGACATGTTTTAATTCCCGCACATTACCCGGCCACGGATAAGAAACCAATGCCTTCAAGGCCGATTCATCCAAGCGGAGAGATTTCAATCCATAGCGCCGTTCGGTTTGCGAAAGAAAATATTTTGCCAGCAACGCCACGTCTTGTCCGCGTTCGTTCAAGCGTGGCATAGCAAGTGTCAGCACATGCAAGCGGTAAAACAAGTCGGCACGGAAACGCCCTTCCAGCACCATTTGCTGTAGATCTCGATTGGTAGCGGCCACAAAACGCGCAGCCACCGGACGCTCTTTAGTCGATCCCAAGCGCCGCACCATGCGTCGCTCCAGCACATTGAGCAACTTGGCCTGCAGATTCAGCGGCAGTTCGCCGACCTCATCCAAGAACAAAGTACCATCTTCTGCGGCTTCAATTAGCCCACAATGCGCCGTCTGAGCATTGGTGAACGCGCCTTTTTCGTGGCCAAACAACTCACTTTCTATCAATTCGGCAGGTAGCGAAGCGCAATCCACTTGTACGAAAGGTCGATTGGCGCGGTCGCTTGTTTGATGTAACAATCGCGCCACCACATCTTTACCCGTACCCGTTTCTCCAGAAATCAGCACTGTGGGTGGCGAGGTTTGAGCAACTGCGGAAAGGCGGGCAATTTGTGAAATCTGTTTGCGTACACTCAGCATCACGGCACTCTCGCCTATGAGCCCCACTCCCTCAGCGCGTTGCTCACGCTCTTTCGAGAGAGCCAGCTGTGTTTTTAACACGACCTGACGCTGCGACTTTTCAACTATCAGCAATAATTCCTCTAGGTCTATAGGCTTCTTTAGATAGTCTATGGCATCCTGCTTCATGGCGCTTACCGCGTCACTCACCTCACCGTGGGCAGTCATCACTATGACCGCAGCACCCTGCGCGATAAATTCTGGCAACACGTCCAAACCGCTACCATCCGGCAAGCGCAAATCCAGCAACACCAAGTCAGGTGCGAATTGTTTGAACAACGCTCGACCTTCGGTCAGACTGGAAGCGATCTCACACACAAATCCTGCCTTTTGCAGACGCTTAGCCACGGCGCGAGCGAACACCTCCTCATCCTCCAGCAGCATCACATTGAGGACACTCTCAGCCATTAGTCGTCGCCACCCTTACTGCCACCTTTGGGTTTGCCAAACTCATAGGTCACACCTACCCAAGCTGCGCGAGGCGCCGCAGGCGAGCGGAATTGTTCATTAGTCCAGTTGTTACTGTCAGGATCAAACACCCCTGTTGAAAAGGCGTTATCACCTAACACCCCAAAGGTCGCATAGTCCTTATCAAATACGTTGTTCACCTTGGCGAACAATTGCCAGTTGTCATTGATGCGGTAGTGCGTATCCAGATGTATCACGGCATAGCCCGGCACCTTGCCATTAGCATCTTGATTGTTCTCATCTCCACGTGCATATTGACCAGCGGCCATTACCACATTACTTCCCACAGACCAGTTTGGCGTAATTTCGTAACCCACACGTAATTTAAGGGTGTGTTGCGGAATCCCCGGGATCTTATTGCCTTTGTGTACGCAAATAGTATCCACTGCGGCGTTACCATTACAGTCAAAACCAGCACTGCTATTGCTAGCAGCCAGTGCAACAAAGTCGGTCTGGAAGGTGGCATCTACAAAACCATAATTAGCGGCAAAGCTGAAACCACTAATTTTTCCATTCAAACCCATTTCAAAGCCTTGCCGCTGCGTTTTGCCCACATTACTGAAATAACCGGTGGCAGAACCCGTACTTTGAAACAGAATATCGTCACTAAGTTCGGTGTGATACAAACCGATATTCCAGTTCAAGTCTTGCGCCAACTTACCACGAGCGCCACCTTCCCATGTTCTGGCTACCACCATTTTCAAAGCCGGGTCAGAAACAAAGGAGTTAGGCAAACTACAAGGCGCGGCAGGATCAGCGCAAGTAAGTTCAACTGGCGTTGGAGCTCTCATGCCTTCGTTATAGCCCCCATATAAACCAAGTGATTTAGTGGGATTAAAATTCAAACCTATAGCTGGATTGAACCGCTCAAAATTATGATCCCCGTTAAGAGCTACACCAATCTGGTCTTGCAGCTTCACTTCCGCTTTGTTGTAGCGGCCAGACAGCGTTAAATTCAGCTTATCTGTAATCGAAAAGTTATCCGTGGCATATACGCCGTAATAGTCGTTATCAGCCTTCAAACGCACAGAAGCAAGAATATTGACCGGATTTATCGTCACAGTTTGATTGCCCACCACCACGGCATCATAAGTATTACTGGAAAAATCTGTACGTCCTAGATCTGCACTCGCGCCCACCGTGAATTGGTTCTTATGTCCCATCACATCACGCAACAAGCTGAACTGCAACGCCCCACCAAAGCCATCCTGATCGGTCTCGGTAGCAATATTGTGCGCTTGTATAGGTGTGGCAATATCCCCCACTAAATTACTGTTAAAACCCGTGATGCGGTTTTTGCGATAATAGGTATCTGCCGCAACCAACATCTCATCATTCAAAAAATGACTGCCCTTGAGATTGATCATGGCCAAATTGTTGCCTACGGAATCGGGCCAAGAATAAGCTTGGCTGCGATTATTCATCATAGAAAGCGGTAAAGCTTGCGTGCCTTCCATGTCGCTATTGGCCAACATCAGCGATAAATCCAGGTCACTGTTGTCATCTTGCCAGCCTACCTTAGCGAAAAGCTGGTTGACGAAACTTGAAGAATGATCACGCCAACCGTCTTCTTCAAACAAATTCCCGGCAACAAAATAGTCGATATTTTTGTCTTTTATTTCACCGCCAGCCTCGAACTCAAACGCTTTGCGTCCCCATGACCCGCCATACAAAGTCGCTCCAACTCCCGGGTTAACCGCACCGCTCTTGGTATTCACCGATAGCGCGCCCCCCAGCGTATTCAAGCCAAATAGCGGATTGGAGCCTGGAATCAGGCTGATACTGGAAATTGCGTTGGAGGGAATCAAATCCCAGTTCACGATATCACCAAACGGTTCGTTGACACGCACACCGTCCATGAATACCGACAGGCCTTGTGGCGTACCCAACAAGGGCGAAGCGGTAAAGCCGCGGAACGACACATCAGCCTGATAGGGGTTGGCCACCGTATTGCTAGAACTGACCGATCCCAGGTTAGTATCAATGAACTCTGAAATATCCAGACTACGCTGCTCAGCGATAGCTTTGCCAGAGACCGCCTGTACATTAGAAGGCACTTCGTTAATAGCAGTGCCCAAACCTGGCAAAGGCGTGGTACCGACCACTTCTACGGTACCGGTTTCCAGTACCTCGGCTTTGTTTTCTGCCAAAGCAGGGAAACTCAACAGCATCACACCCAGCATGAAAAAATAACGCAACATAAAAACCCCTAAACTCAAAAGAAAGAAGATGGCTAATTTATGCAATCTTCGCGCCAAAAGCCAAGCTATTGAAAGAATTATAATTTCTTTAACTCAGAATCTTTGATATGGCTAATTATAACCATAATTGGTTATTTTAAACCACGAGGACGAGTCTATTAATTGGGATTAAAATACATCATGGAGCAATCGAACTCTAAGCCTCTTATTTTCAAAGGTCGCGGCACCGCCAGCAATGCAGTAGGTCGTTTTGAAAAAATGGAGCGCCACAGTGAGGATGACGGCTGGGGGAATTTGGACGAAGAGTTACCGCCATTACGCACTGAAGTCGGTACAGACAATGCGCACTCCATTATTAGTTACAACCAATCGCCAGATATTCCCTTTGACCGCGGCATCAATCCGTATCGTGGCTGCGAGCATGGATGTGTGTATTGCTATGCGAGGCCTTCTCACGCTTACCTAGGCTTGTCGCCGGGATTGGATTTTGAAAGCAAATTATTCTACAAGCCCGATGCCGCCGCCCTATTGCGCACCGAACTCGCCAAACCGGGCTACAAGTGCGACACCATCGTTCTCGGTAGCAATACCGACCCGTATCAACCAATTGAGCGTGAACACCTCATCACTCGGCAGATCCTTGAAGTGCTGTGGGAAACTCGCCACCCCACCGCCATCATCACCAAATCGGCCATGATAGAACGTGACTTGGATATTCTGGTGCCGATGGCGCAAGCCGGACTACTGCGTGCCGCAGTGAGCATCACCACGCTGGATCGCACGCTAGCTAGAACACTGGAGCCAAGAGCTGCAGCGCCACAACGCAGAATGGAAACGGTGTCGACCCTTGCTGCCGCAGGCATACCAACCACAGTGATGATCGCTCCCATCATTCCTGCGCTGAATGATGCCGAATTGGAAACCATCATCGAGCAAGCTGCGCTTTCTGGTGCCAAAGCTGTGCACTATGTATTACTGAGGCTACCCCTAGAACTGACAGATCTTTTTGAAAGCTGGCTACAACAACACGTGCCACTTAAAGCCAACCACGTCATGAGCC
The DNA here is from genome assembly GCA_021414145.1 of Methylophilales bacterium. Classification (GTDB taxonomy): domain Bacteria; phylum Pseudomonadota; class Gammaproteobacteria; order Burkholderiales; family Methylophilaceae; genus CAILHX01. The sequence goes on from JAIOOY010000092.1 coordinate 19,391, forward strand.
TGATTCGCCAAAGCCGTGGCGGCAAAAACTATGATTCTGCTTTTGGTCAGCGGATGAAAGGCCAAGGGCTGTTTGCCGACATAATTTCGCAACGATTCAAACTTACTATCAAACGGCAAGGGCTTAACCGCGAGCATTCACAGTTAGACACTAAACAATTCATTCCGCCTGCAAAAACCGCAAAAACCAGGCCGACACCACATCAAGACCTGTTTGCCAATCTGTAAGGTTTAGGCCTAATAAGCGACTGATTTAGAACATGCTCACAGCTATTGACATCGCCACATTAGCGCGGACAATGGGGCTGAAAGCAGTGTAATAACCAACCTAAGGAGAACTGCAATGGCTGTCACGAAAAAGACTGGGAAATCCACCGCAACTAACAAGACTGCTAGCACACTAGATTATGACAGTCCCGCAATGGATGAAGCCGGCATTGCCCGCTCACTCTCCAACCATCTCACTCTTACCGTAAGCAAACATCCCACTTCTGCTACGACACGCGATTGGTTCGACAGCGCCGCCCTCACTATTCGCGACCGAATGGTCGAGCGCTGGATGGATTCTATGCAACGCTATTACAACAAGGATGCCAAACGCATCTACTACCTCTCATTGGAATTCTTGGTCGGACGTACTTTCAGTAACGCCATACTCAACCTTGAAATTCAAGAAGAACTGAAACAAGCCCTATACAAGATTGGGCAGGACTTAGAAGTAATCGGCGGTGTCGAATTTGATGCCGCCCTCGGCAATGGTGGTTTGGGGCGATTAGCCGCGTGTTTCCTTGACTCCATGGCCACGCTGGATCTCCCCTGCTACGGTTATGGTATCCGTTACGAGTACGGCATGTTCCGCCAGCGTATCGAAGATGGTCAACAAGTGGAATATCCTGATAATTGGCTACGTTACGGAAACCCCTGGGAGTTCATCCGTCCAGAAGTGCGTTATCCGGTCAGGTTTTACGGCTATGTTGTGCAATATCACGACGAAAAAGGCGTCCTGCGCCATCGCTGGGAAGATACTGAGGACATCTTAGCCATGGCTTACGATACACCGGTGCCTGGTTACGGTGGGAAAACCGTCAACAATATGCGCCTGTGGTCGGCCAAATCATCCCGCGATTTCAACCTGCACCAGTTCAATCAAGGCAATTACATGCAGGCCGTGGCAGACAAGAATGATTCCGAGAACATTTCCAAGGTGCTATACCCTGACGACTCGACTGATATGGGCAAGGAATTGCGTCTGAAACAACAGTACTTTTTTGTCAGTGCATCGCTGCAAGACATCTTGTTGCGATACAAAAAACACCATACCAACTGGGATAAGCTGCCAGATAAAGTAGCCATCCAACTCAACGACACCCACCCATCCATTTCCGTTGCTGAAATGATGCGACTACTGGTAGATGTGTATGAACAACCCTGGGATTATTCCTGGGGGTTGACCACGCGCATCTTCTCCTACACCAATCACACCTTGCTGCCCGAAGCTTTAGAAACCTGGCCTGTGTCAGTATTTGAATCCCTTTTGCCACGACATCTGGAAATAATCTACGAAATCAATCACCGCTTTCTACAGGAAGTCGCGCATCATTTCCCCGGCGACACCGACATACTCCGTCGTATGTCCATCATTCAAGAAGAACATGGGAAACGGGTGCGCATGGCACACCTCGCCGTTGTGGGCAGCCACACTGTGAACGGTGTGGCACGTATTCACACCGAGCTGATGAAGACCACCATCTTCGCCGATTTCCATAAACTCAATCCGAAAAAAATCATCAACATGACCAATGGCATTACGCCACGGCGCTGGTTAAATCAGGCAAACCGGGGCTTGTCTGAGCTCATTACAAGCAAGATAGGAAAAGGCTGGATTGCTGACTTGGATCAGCTACAAAAACTTCGCCCATTCGCCAACGATGCCAAATTCCGTGATGAATTCCGTGCCATTAAACGTGCCAATAAAGAACGTTTGGCTGAGTTTATCAAGCGCAAGAATGGAATCACAGTTAACCCGAATTCCCTGTTTGATGTTCAAATCAAGCGTATCCACGAATATAAACGACAACTACTCAATGTGCTGCACATCATCACGCTGTACAACCGCATTCGCATGGGAACACACCCCAATGTCACACCACGCACCGTTATCATTGCCGGTAAAGCAGCGCCAGGTTATGCGATGGCTAAACGCATTATTCGGCTCATCAACAACGTGGCTGAAGTCGTCAACAATGACCCTGCTGTCGGCGACAAGTTGAAAGTAGTGTTTATTGCCAATTACGACGTATCCAATGCCGAGCGTATTGCACCAGCCGCAGATCTATCCGAGCAAATTTCCACTGCTGGCACCGAAGCTTCGGGTACAGGAAATATGAAAATGGCACTCAACGGTGCACTCACCATAGGTACGCTGGATGGCGCTAATGTAGAGATTATGGAAGAAGTTGGACCAGAAAATATTTTCATATTCGGTCTCACCGTACCGGAAGTGGAAAAACTCTATCGCGACGGTTACAGTTCTTGGGATTATGTACACGCCAACAAAGAACTCAAACTAGTGATGGACATGATGGCTTCTGGCTATTTCTCACCTGAAGAACCGCATCGCTTTCAGTCCATTGTAGATGCACTTCTGACACACAATGACCACTATTTGCTGACTGCAGACTACGCCTCGTACATTGCCGCGCAAGACCGTGTGGGCGAACTCTATCAAAAGCCTGCAGAGTGGACGAGGCAAGCTGTTCTAAACGTTGCAGGCATGGGCAAGTTTTCCAGCGACCGCACTATCAGAGAGTACGCAGAACAGATATGGCATGCAAAACCAATGCAGGCTTAAACCCTCAATAACAGCCACCACTATTCCGATTGGAGTGGTGGTGGCTAATTCCCTAGAAACTGGTGAATCTGCCGACGCTGACGCTTAGTTGGCCGACCTTCACCACGTTCCCGGATGCCCATAGGCTTACTCAACGCCATCTCGCTTCTTTTTTGCTGACTGGCTAAGGTCTCTTCATACAACAAAGCCGCCTCCGGCGCGCCTCTTCGCTGCGTGGAAATACCCTTGACCACCACTTCAAGAGTCTCGTCACCACGCCGAATATTGAGTATCGCCTCTAAGTGCATTTCCTTAGCGGGTTTGGCGCGCGCACCGTCCACATGTACCTTGCCGCTTTCAATCGCGGCGATTGCCAAGGCGCGCGTCTTGAAAAAGCGCGCTGCCCACAACCATTTATCCAGTCTTACACCTTCCATCGAGCTTGCGCCTCATCGTCGCTCACTTTAGCCTCCACCCAGCGTTCACCCTGCGGCGTGGCCTCCTTTTTCCAGAATGGAGCGGAGGTTTTCAAATAATCCATAATGAATTCGCAAGCGGCAAATGCTTCGCCACGATGTGCGCTGGTGACAACCACCAGCACAATCTGATCAGTAGGTTTGAGTGTGCCGATGCGGTGAATGATGAGCGTGTCAAAAATATCCCAACGCGCCTTGGCTTGACTTTCGATGTCTTGCAATGCTTTTTCCGTCATGCCTGGATAGTGTTCCAGTGTCATGGTGGAAACTACACTGCCGTCATTCATGTCACGCATCTGACCGATAAAACTGGTAACTGCGCCTATGTCCGAGCGGGCGAGACGCAGCGCACTGATCTCTGCGCCAGCGTCAAAGTCTTGTGTTTGGATGCAAACCGTCATCTTAACCCCCGGTCACTGGTGGGAAAAACGCCACTTCATCATCCGCTTGAATTGGCGCGCCATCTGCCACCAGGACCTGATTCACTGCCGCACGTATCTGTTTGCAGCCATCGAATTGCTCTTGCCACACCCCACCACGCGCCGCTAGCGTCGCCATCAACCCCTTAACCGATGTGGCAGGGAGCTTTACCTCTTCGCTCTCCACACCCAAGCCTTCACGCAAACTGGCAAAGTACAATAATTTCACAGTCCCAAATCCTCGTCTGTCACCGCGCCACGCTTGCCACTGATAGCTTCCATCATCAGTTGCATGGCTTTTTTCTTGGTGGCCTCATCATCCATCGCTTTGGAATTAAAAGTAATTCCAAAGCGCATGGCGTATTGCTGGATCAACATAATCACGCCGCGTTCATCTTCCATTTATTCTTCGCTCTCACTATCCGGTTCAGCACTCGGTAAAGCCGCTACCGTTGGTTCACCAGCCAACTCCACGGCTTCGATCTGGGCAAACCGGCGGCTGATTTTTTGGCTGGTGGTATGTACTTCCTGCACATCTTCATGCGCCTGGCGAATGTGCGCCGCAAGATTGAACATGCGCTTGTCAAAACGTTCGAATTCCTTGCCCAGCTTGCCTAACTCGTCTTTGATGATGTGTACCTGTTTGCGCGTTTCCACGTCTTTCAACACTGCACGCGCGGTGTTCAGCACCGCCATCAGCGTGGTGGGTGAGACTATCCATACATGCTTACGCATGGCGTAATCCACAATGTCACCATGATAGGCATGAATCTCAGCGAACACCGCTTCAGCCGGAATAAACATCACCGCGCCGTCAGAGGTGACATTGGGGATGATGTATTTTTTGGCGATGTCGTCTACGTGCTTTCTCACGTCTGCCTTAAACTGGCGCTGCGCCAGCAAGCGCTCGGTTTCAACCACACTGCTTTCATACATGCGATGGTAGTTTTCCAGCGGAAATTTAGAATCCACGGCCACGGTTCCCGTGGGTTCCGGCAGAAACAGAGCACAGTCCACACGCGATCCATTGGGCAAGGTGTATTGGATTTCATAAGCATCCGGAGGCAAAGCATTTCGCACCAGCCCCTCCAGCTGCACTTCACCAAATGCCCCCCGTGAGCTTTTATTGCTAAGTAAGTCTTGCAAACTCACCATGTTGGTGGTCCGGCCGTCTATCTTCTTCTGCGCTTCGTCTATGGTTGCCAACCGCGCCATCACACTGACAAAGGTCTCGTTGGTTTTTTTGAAGCCTTCGTCCAACCGCTCGCTTACCTTGCCGCCGATCAAATCCAGACGACCTTCCACCGCTTTGTTGAGCGTTTCAAAAGTACTATTGAGTTTTTCCAGCAATGCCTCGCGGCTTTGGGTGAGGTTTTCAGTCTGCGCCAGCCGCAAAGCCTGCATGGCATCGCGTGTGGCGTTGAGCTCTTGTGCCACCGAAGTGCGCAAGCGCTCGGCAGAATCTTGAGAGGCCGCATTCAGCCTATCGCCCAGCTTGTTCAGGCCGTCGTGCAAGTCCAGCAACATAGCGCGGTGCTTTTCTTCCAACTGCTCGCCCAACATATTACGCAGGCGCAAGCCCAACCAAAGTACTACCAATAAGGTAACAAGCGCGAGAATAGGAGTTAAAAAAGGCTGCATAGCCTGATTATAACTGAAGCAACTCTCGATGCAGCCCTCCCCCATTATGGGCATCTCGCATTCATAAACCATTTGCACCATTTATGCCAAATCCGGTGTTGTTTATGGTTCAATATGCACTAAATTTCACTGAATTTTCAGCTTGGGTTAACCATAGGGACATAGTCACATGAGCGATTTGCTGGATTTTGCCGAGCTCAAAGCCTCTGGCCTGCTACCCTCGCCAAAAGGCGTGGCGCTGATGGTGATGCAACTGTGCCAAAAAGAGGAAGTTTCTCTCAGTGAAGTGTCGCAAATCATTCGTGGCGACCCTGTGCTGGCCGGGCGCGTCATCAAAATTGCCAATGCTATCAACCCCAACAAGCGCCGCCCTATCGCCTCAGTCAGTGCAGAGACCGTTATCATCATTGGTACCAACACTGTGCAGCAGATTGTGTTGGGGTTCTCACTGATTAATGCCAAACCACAACATCTGTGCAAAAACTTTGATTACGAAAATTTCTGGTCGCACTCTATCGCCACCGCCAGCGCGGCACAGGCCTTGGGTGAGACCACGCGTATCGCACCATCGACCGAGATGTTTACCTGCGGCCTA
>JAIOOY010000062.1 GCA_021414145.1 Methylophilales bacterium
CGAGCCGTTTTCATGTCAGGATGCAACTTGATAGCGGCCTGCGTAAGTACAGTCAAATCCCAACTATTGGCTGCATCCAGGCCAGCATCTGCCGCAGTGCGATCTACAAAGGCCTGTGTCGTCATAACGGGTTCCAAAGGCTCCGCCTTATAGACTTCCTTGACGCAACCGGCCAACAACACGGCAAGCAATAAAATTGCGGTTCTCAAGTTGATTTGGTTCTTTTATTGTGACAATAGTGGCGATGGTACATGCTACAAGGCTTGCGGGCAAACCTTGAAGCCATTGATAATGTCGACATGCCTCAAATCAACATCAAGCGTTCCCACACCCTAGACCATGCTACCGCACGTCAGCGTGCCGAGAAGATAGCCGACAAGCTTAAATCCGAGCTGAATGCCCATTATTCATGGGAGGGGGATCATCTGAAACTTCAGCATGCTGGCGCAGAAGGCAGCATTCATGTGGGGGCAACCGAATTGCATATTCAAGTAAAACTACCGTTTTTGCTGCGCCCTTTACGGGCTAGTATTGAGAGGGCAATACACGAGCAACTAGAAAAACATCTGTAAGCGATTAAGCTACAATCTTTGCCTGTACCGCTGCCAGCGCATCCTGTAGCGTCTCTTCCGAAAGCGCATTCACCCCTTCTGCTAGCAGTTCAGCCGCTTCCATAGCGGCTTTCGGAACATCAAAACTATCCAGTTCCGCAATAAACCCTGCAGCAGCACCCGCAACTTGCAACAAAGCTTGACGCTCTTTCATGAGCAACTCCATCTCGGAGCGCAACATCTCGACTTCTTGACTCGCTAATAGCGTAGACATCCAAATTCCTAATTTTTTCGTTGATGCAAAAATGCCACTTGATAATGCGGCGCTGCGCACTGTTTGTCAATCGCGGCGCTTCCAGCAAGAGGCGCTCTCGGTTAGAATAGCACCCCTATCGTGGGGGTGTGGCGAAATTGGTAGACGCGCGAGATTTAGGTTCTCGTATCGCAAGGTGTGTAGGTTCGAGTCCTATCACCCCCACCACAGCTTTTCATTCTGTAAAAGTATCCAATCTAATGAAAATCATTAGGTGCCATCAATGAATGCTTGTAGTGCTTGGATCAAACTCGCGGCGCAGAATGCAGTCATACAAACGCAACAACGATTGTTGTTTGTTTAAACCAAACCTAAAAGGAGATTAACCATGTGGACCAAGCCAGCTGCTACTGAAATGCGTTTCGGTTTTGAAGTTACCATGTACGTTTGCAATCGCTAAGATTCAAGCTACAAAGAATTAAAAAAACGGGAGCCTAGGCTCCCGTTTTTATTTGTGTCAATTTTACTTAGACTTCTAAGTGGCTATACAAAGCCGTAGAGAGATACCGCTCACCAAACGACGGAATAATCACCACCAACAGCTTACCTTTGTTTTCCGGACGTTTCGCCACCTCCATTGCCGCCCACACTGCGGCGCCCGATGAAATCCCCACCAGCAAGCCATCCTCTGTTGCCATGCGCCGCGCGATGCTCATCGCGTCGTCATTCTTTACCCGCACCACTTCATCGTAGATTTTGGTATTGAGGATAGACGGCACAAAACCAGCGCCTATGCCTTGTAGCGGATGTGGACCGCGCTGACCGCCAGAGAGTACGGGGCTGGCATCCGGCTCCACCGCGATGATTTGAATGTTAGGGTTGCGCTCTTTCAGCACCTCACCCACACCGGTAATAGTGCCACCAGTGCCTATACCAGAAACAAATATGTCTACCTTGCCTTCGGTATCACGCCAGATTTCCTGCGCCGTGGTCTTGCGATGGATTGCCGGATTAGCAGGGTTGTCGAACTGCTGGGCGATGACGTAGCGCGCATCCGCCGCTGCCATTTCTTCAGCTTTCTTGATCGCTCCCGGCATACCTTCTGGGCCAGGCGTCAACACCAGCTCTGCGCCATAGGCTTTCAGTAAAAGTCTCCGTTCGCGGCTCATGGTCTCCGGCATCACAAATGCACACTTGATGCCGCGCGCCGCGCACACCATCGCCAACCCGATACCAGTGTTACCGCTGGTCGCTTCTAATATCACCGTATCCGGCTTGATGCGACCCTCCGCCTGCAGTGCGTCTATGATGGAAACCGCAATGCGGTCTTTCACGCTATGCGCCGGATTAAAGTACTCAAGTTTGCAAGCGATTGTTGCGTCTATCCCAGCCGCGACGCGGTTAAGTTTGACCAAAGGGGTGTTGCCGATAAGCTCGGCGGTGTTATTAGCGATTTTCATGATCAATCTCCTCAAAAAACTCCTCAAACCCATGCGCCACAGCCACTTGCTGTTCTTCGCAATACCCTTGCCAGTTCTTCATGTCCGTCCATTGGCTCATAAACACAAAATCCAGTCCCGCTTCTGTTGAAGCCTCATGGTCATACTGACTATCGCCAAAGAATATTGCCGGCATATTGCAATTCCCGCGTGAAAGTTCACGCCCTAGAATCTGGTCTTTGTTCAGCGGGCTGCCATAGATGCCACCGTCGAACCACTCCGCGATACCGCGCTGGGCAAACACACTACGCAACTCCTTCTCATCCGCGCCGGAAACCAGTATCCAGTTAGCGTGGGGAGTTGCCTCGCGCAATTCTTTCAAGCCCGGCGCGATGTCACACTTCAATAATCCGATGGTTGCTTCAGTCGTGAACTGCTGCAATAGATGCTGTACCGCCTCTTTGGTCACGCGCACTTTCACCATATCGCGCAGCAACACCTCGAACTTCACATAGCGCGAAACCCCGCCATGTACGATGTGATAAGCCTCCAGCGCCTCGGCGTGCTGCTTGCCATAGGGTAGCGCGCAATTGTAGAAAGCCTTCGCCCGCACCTTGTTGGAATCCAGAATGACACCGTCGCAGTCAAAGACTAATGATTTGTATTTTTTAAAATCCAGCATCGTCAAAGTCCCATTAAAAATTCAAGCTTCTAAGCAAGGCAAGGCGCGAAAAATAAATTACGACGCAGCATATATCTATTATGTAAGGAGT
>JAIOOY010000076.1 GCA_021414145.1 Methylophilales bacterium
TCATAGATGCCATCAAAGGCGGCACTCCCATGACCAGCTTTCGTATTCGTTACGAAACGGTGGATCAAGATCCATCTACTACATTCACTCATGATGCTCGGGCATTGACCTTACGCAGCTTAGTTGGTTGGCAAACCGCACCCTTCCACAACTTTAGCGTTGCGGCGCAGATTATTGATGTGCAAGAGTTCAAAGATGACTATAACAACCGCGCTAGCGGCGTGAACCAGCCTGGCAGAAGTGCTTTTCCGGTTGTAGTTGACCCTGATTTCACCAATATCAACCAGTTGTATCTGGACTGGACAGGTATACGTAATACCAAGGTAAGGTTAGGACGGCAGTCAGTCAAGCTGGATAATGTGCGCTTCATAGGCAATATTGAATATCGCCAAGTGATGCAGGTGTTTGACGGTGTTTCGGTAGAAAACAAAAGTCTGCCTGATACTGAGCTATATGGTGCATTCTTCACACGCAACCGCAACATCAATACCGACCTCAAGCCAGATAGAACAGGTATTCTGCATGCGTTATATCGCATCAGTCCTACAGAAAGCCTGATTGGCTATGGCTATTTTTATAACCAAAATCGTGTAGCCACCGCCAGCGATATTTCTAACAAAACCTTCGGTGTACGTCTGGATGGCATCCGCAAGATAGATGACGACTGGAAAGTGCGCTATACCGCTGAGTTCGCCAAGCAGACTGATTTTGAGAACAGTGAAAACCGTACTGCGGCGCAAGGGCAGGTGGACGCGTATTACTACAAGATAGGTGCGGGTGGAGACTACGGTAATTTGTGGGCGCGCGCGGATCGTGAAGTGCTTTCCAGCAACGATGGAAAATATGCGTTCCAAACGCCACTAGGCACTAATCACTTGTTCCAGGGCTGGGTGGATAAGTTTTTGACTACCCCTAACCAAGGCATACAAGATAACTTCCTCACTGCTGGCTATAAGTATGGCGACTTTACCTTCTATACCGAATATCACTGGTACAAGTCAGATGAAGACTTTGCCAAAGTGGGCGGTGGTACGGGCGACAATTTTGGCCATGAGTGGGATGCTTCAGTGATGTATACCTATGGCAAAAACATAATGGCTAAACTTGAATACGGCAAATATGTTGAGGGAGATCAGCGCTCAGTAGCCTCCACTGGCGGTGCTGCTTCTGCGACGGCTAACCGTGTGCGCGATACCGATAAGCTGTGGTTAACGGCGATGTACAGTTTTTAGGTGTTAGGTTCCAAAATCTGGCAGGGGTGAAAAGTATCACCCCGATGTTCATGTATGAAGCGCATGAACTCTAATTTGGCGACCCGAATGTTCAATCACCCAAAGCGTAGTAGTTTCTTTCCAATGCCTGCTTTTGGCCGATAGCAGTTATTTAGAAGTTGATGTCTAAGTGCCGTGTGAAGGCAGTGCTCTACCGCTGAGCTAACCGCCCACGAACGGCTAACAATCGGCGCGCATTAAACCATAATGGTCATATTCAGTGCAAGCGCACCCAGTGAGCGCTACTGCAAAAATACTCGCAGTTTTCGTGGGCGTATGAATACCTCCTCACCGCGCACCAGATTCAATTCCCCGAACCTTTCACGCGTCAACTCAGCCTCAATAATCTCGGATGAATCGCCCTGCTCCAGTTCCAGCCGCACGATCGGGCCGATGGCGTGGATATCGCTCACTTTGACCTTGAGCGTATCCTTGTTGCCCTGGCGTTGGATGTCGATGTCATGCGGGCGGATGTAAGCCAGCGCTGGCGTATCCTGAGTGTCCGCGTGACCGGGCACGCCCACTTCCAGCTCGCCGATACGCGCAAACCCTGCGTGTACGCGGCTGTGGAACAGGTTCACATTGCCCAAGAACTGATACACGAAAGGTGTTGCCGGGTTGTCGTACACATCCCCCGGCGTGCCGATCTGCTCGATCTTGCCTTTGTCCATCACGACAACTCTGTCCGCCACTTCCAGCGCTTCTTCCTGGTCGTGTGTAACGAACACGCTGGTGATATGTAACTCGTCATGCAGACGTCGCAGCCAGCGGCGCAACTCCTTGCGCACCTTGGCATCCAGCGCTCCGAAAGGCTCGTCCAGCAACAATACTTTGGGTTCCACCGCCAAGGCACGCGCCAGCGCGATACGTTGACGCTGACCGCCGGAAAGTTGCGGCGGGAAACGGTCGCCAAGCCAGTCCAATTGCACCAGATCCAGTAGCTCATGCACGCGGCGATCGATCTCCGCATCACTGGGGCGTGTAGCTTTGGGGCGCACTCGCAGGCCAAAGGCCACGTTCTCGAACACCGTCATATGGCGGAACAGCGCGTAATGCTGGAATACGAATCCCACCTGACGCTCCTTCACGTGGCGCTGGGTGGCATCCTCACCGTTAAAGCTGATACTGCCGGAATCGGGTGATTCCAGTCCGGCGATGATGCGCAGCAGCGTGGTCTTGCCACAACCGGAAGGCCCCAGTAGCGCCACCAGTTCGCCCGGCGGAATCTCCAGACTGATATCGTTGAGCGCACTGAAATTGCCGAAATTCTTGCGCACGTTGTTGATATGGATGCTCATCATGTTGACTCCTGTGATAATTCGGGTTGTTGCGCCTGTGCGGTTTTCCATTCCACCAGCGTCTTCAATGCCAGAGTGACCAGTGCCAAAAAGGCTAGCAATGAAGCGCAGGCAAAGGCCGCGACGTAGTTATATTCGTTGTACAAAATCTCCACATGCAGTGGCAAGGTGTTGGTTAGGCCGCGCACATGGCCAGAGACCACCGACACCGCACCGAACTCGCCCATGGCGCGGGCATTACTTAAGATCACACCATAAAGCAGTCCCCACTTGATGTTGGGTAGCGTCACGCGGTAGAACATCTGCCATGCAGATGCCCCCAACACAATGGCGGCCTCCTCCTCGTCCTTGCCCTGTGCTTGCATCAGCGGGATCAACTCACGCGCCACGAAAGGAAAAGTGACGAAAATGGTGGCCAGTACAATACCCGGCAAGGCGAAAATGATCTTGATGTCATGGTCGGATAGCCAATGGCCAAACCAGCCTTGCAGGCCGAAGATCAGCACATAGATCAACCCTGCAATCACCGGCGATACCGCAAACGGCAGATCGATCAGGGTGATGAGGATGCTCTTCCCTCTGAAATTAAACTTGGCAATCGCCCACGCCGCCGATACACCGAATACCAAGTTCAGCGGCACAGAGACGAGCGCGGCAATGAAGGTGAGTTGGATGGCGGAAAGCGCATCCGGCTCGCTAAAGGCGGAAAGATAAGTCTCAAATCCTTTACGCAATGCTTCGGTGAACACCGCCGCCAGCGGCACGAACAGGAACAGACCGAGATAAGCCAACGCCCCGCCGATGAGCAGCCAGCGTATCCATACCGGTTCAGCAATGGCGCGACTGTTGGCTATTTTGTTTTGGTAACTTTTGGTACTCATTTGATGCTTCCGTTTCTTTTAGCATTCCACCACTGCAAGCCATTGATGATGAGCAGCAGCACAAATGAAATGACCAGCATAACCACCGCGATGGCGGTCGCTCCGGCGTAGTCGTACTGCTCCAGCTTGGTGATGATGAGCAAAGGCGTAATCTCGGAGATCATCGGCATATTGCCCGCGATGAAGATCACCGAGCCGTATTCGCCAATGGCGCGGGCAAAGGCCAGCGAAAAGCCCGTCAACAGCGCGGGGGCGATGGCGGGGAAAATGATTTTGGTGAAAGTTTGCCAGCGGTTGGCACCCAGACTGACAGCGGCTTCTTCCGCCTCCGCCTCCAGGTCTTCCAGCACCGGTTGTACGGTACGCACCACAAACGGCAGCCCGATGAAGGTCAGCGCCACCACCACGCCCAGCGGGGTAAAGGCCACCTTGATACCGTGCGGTTCCAGAATGCTCCCCAACCAGCCATTGGGGGCATACACCGCGGTAAGCGCGATACCCGCCACGGCAGTGGGCAATGCAAAAGGTAAATCTACCAGCGCGTCAATGATGCGCTTGCCGGGGAACTTGTAACGCACCAACACCCAAGCCACCAGCAGGCCAAACACCGCATTGATCGCCGCGCCGATAAAGGCCGCCCCAAAGCTCAGACGATAAGAAGCCATCACGCGCGGCGCAGTCACCGTCGCCCAGAAAGCATCCCAAGTCAGCAGCGATGTCTTGAGAAACGCCGCCGACAGCGGGATCAACACGATCAGGCTGAGGTAGAAAATGGTGAAACCGAGTGCAGGCGTAAAGCCCGGCAGGACGGTGTGTTTAGGCTGTAAGTTTAAATTCATGGGCGCGCTTGCTAGTCATACAAGGGCGCCATGATAGGGATTTACGGATATAAAGAAAAAGAAGCATTTTTTATATGCTTATAACTGTAGGTTTTGATTGATTGGGTTGCCGCAAAGGGCGATTGCTTTAGACGAGTTGTCGTTAGAGGGTTTGTTAGATTCTCAATTGTTAATTAGGTGACCCAATCAACAACCGCCAACCCTGCAACCCGATCAAACTCCCGCGTATTGTTCGTGACCAGCGTCACGCCGAGGCTTAAGGCATGCGCCGCAATCATGGTATCCAGCGGTCCAATCGGTGTGCCTTGTTTCTCCAGCGCTGCTCTTAACACTCCATAAGCTGACGTTGCTTGTTCGTCGAACGGCGCAACCTCCAGCGGTAGCATGAATTCATCCAGCGCGGATTGGTTCTTGGCTTGGTGCTGGCTTTTGGCTACACCGTAACGTAGTTCTGCCAGCGTGACGGAAGACACCCCAATGTCTCCGACCTGATATTCACTGAATTTCTGCAGCACCTGAACCGGTTTGCGCTTGATGATGGCGATGCAGGTGTTGGTGTCCAACATTAGTTTCATACAAATACATCCTCGCGCTCCTGTTGATCGGGCTGGTTGCGCTCAGGTATGAAGTCAGGGGTAAATTTGTCTAGGCTGCTCAGTAGCGCATCCCATGAATGCGCGGTCGGGATGAGCATCACCACATTGCCGTTTCTTTTGATGAACACCTCGTCACCTTCAAAGCGGAATTCCTTGGGCAGCCTGACAGCTTGGCTCTGTCCATTTTGAAACAGTTTTGCAGTTTTCATGATGCCTCCAACCAAAAAATATATTCGTCAAGTATATACTTAAGTTTACGGTCGTCAATCAGATTTTTGAGGCAAAAAAAGGCGCCACAGAGGGCGCCGAGAGGGAGGAGATCAAATAAAACTAACTACTAAGCAACATTCTTAAGCTGTAACGCCGAATCAAACTTTCGCCATACGCTCGCCGGTGCTGGCTTTCCGATCAAAAACCCTTGCAGCAGCTTGGCACCGGAATCAATGGCGATGTTGAGCTGTATCTCGTTCTCTATACCTTCCACGATGGCCTGAGCATCCAGCTCATGGATAATCTCGATAAGCTTGGGCAGTATCTTGCGCACCTTCTTGTTGGTCTGCGCTTGGCGGATGATGCTGATATCCAGCTTGATGAAATCGGGCGAGACTTCCCACAAGCGGTCGAGGTTGGAATGCTTGCTGCCGAAGTCATCAATGGCGATTTGGTAGCCCCGGTCGCGGTAGTTGGTCACGGCCTCGCTCAGTTGCTTGTCACCTTCCACTTCACTTTCCAGTACCTCGATCACCACTTGGCTGGTGGGCACAGAGTGGTTGTGCAGGATGTTCTCGAACACCTTGCCATGCGCATTGACGCTGGTGAGTAGCTTTGGGTGCACGTTTAAGAACAGCAGCCCCTTGTCATGCGGCAGGTTGAGGTAGTTCAGCGTGTGCAGCGTCCGTGCTACGCGGTCAAATTTCACTAACCTCCCCTGCTGATCGGCAAAGCTGAAGGCCGCTTGCGGGGTGAGCGCGTCAGTATTGCCGATGGAGGGGCGCAACAGCGCCTCGTACCCCAAAGCTTTGCCACCCTGCGCATGGTTGCTGATGGGCTGGAACACGCTGCGCAGTTGCAGCCCGGCGAACTTGCTGACAACTTCTTCCGAATGTATCTCCAGCCCGAAATCGTCCAGATCGAGGAACAAGGCTTCGTGCAAACTGGCCTTGAGCTTTTCTATGTTGAGTGCTGACATGGCGCGCCCCTTTATTTGCCGTAGATCTGGTCAAAGATGCCGCCATCGTTGAAGTGCTTTTTCTGTGCAGCTTGCCAACCACCAAACACCTCGTCGATCTTGACCAGATTGATCTTGGGGAACTGACTGTCGTACTTCTTGGCCACCGATTCCAGTGTCGGGCGATAGTAGTTTTGTGCGGCGATGGTTTGGCCTTCTTCCGAATACAGGTAGCTCAGATAGGCTTCAGAAACGGCGCGGGTCTTGTGCTTGTCCACGACCTTATCCACCACCGTCACGGGCGGTTCTGCAACGATAGAAAGCGAAGGCACGACGATCTCCACCTTGTCCGGCCCTAGTTCCTTCTTGGCCAGGAAAGCTTCGTTCTCCCATGCCAGCAATACGTCACCAATGCCGCGCTCCACAAATGTGGTGGTGGCACCACGTGCGCCGGTATCCAACACCGGGGCGTTCTTGTAGAGCTGGGTGACGAATTCCTTGGCCTTGGCTTCGTCGTTGTTGCTCTTCTTCAAGGCATACGCCCATGCCGCTAGGTAGTTCCAGCGCGCGCCGCCGGAGGTCTTGGGGTTGGGCGTGATGACGGCAACGCCGGGTTTGACGATGTCATCCCAATCCTTGATCTTTTTCGGGTTGCCTTTGCGCACCAGAAACACGATGGTAGAAGTGTAAGGCGAGCTATTGTGTTGCAGGCGTTTTTGCCAATCCTTCGGAATCAGTTTGCCCTTCTCGCTCAGTTGATCCACGTCGTAAGCCAGCGCCAGCGTAGCTACGTCGGCTTCCAGGCCATCCACGATGGCACGTGCCTGTTTGCCCGATCCGCCATGCGATTGCTTGACGGTGACGGTGTCGCCGGTCTTGGCTTTCCAGTATTTGGCAAAAGCGGCGTTGTAGTCTTGATAAAGCTCGCGTGTCGGGTCGTACGACACATTAAGCAGGGTGACCTCTGCCGCGCCGGCGTTGAGTGCCAGCGTGGTGAGGAGAATGCTTAAACCTGTGGTGATTTTTTTCATGATGTTTTCCTTAATTTGAAATTGAATTCGTTAAAACGCGATCTGGAATCGGCCAAGCACCGCGCGTTCATCCTTGCGGTCGATCGGGTTGGTGGCCGTGCCACCACCACCAGCCTCAAACGAGGTCTGCTCATAATCCAATGCCAGTTTTACCTCCGGGTTTAGATACCAGTTCACCCCTGCAGTCCATGAACTGGCGGAAGTAGCGCTGGTGATGCGGCTGGCGTAGGTAGTGGCAAACGCGGTATTGGCAGCGTTCTTGAAGGTGTCTTCGTCGAGATTGAGTTCGCTATAACGCGCCACTAACTCCCACGCGCCCCAGCCGCCGTTATCGAGGTCGAACGCATTCTTGGGTTTAACACCCTTGAACGAGGCATCTTCGCCCGTGATCAGGTAGGAACCTGCAATCTGCCATGCATCGTGGTCAACCGTCTTGTGCCCGGCATTGGCAGCAGTGTTGATCTCTTGCGAAACGCGCGCGTATTCCGCGATCACGCCAAATGGCCCGTAGTAGTAATAAGCCTGAGGTGCAAAGCGCAGGCGTTTACCATCAGCTATCGTAGTGCCCGCATATTGGAAGAAGTTCTGCTGACCATCGGTCTTGTAACCGCTGGTCAAGTTGGTGGAGGCCGCCGTGCCTTTCACATCGCCATAGGTTGTGGCGATACCGAAACCCAGCCCGGAGAGCACATTGGCGTCATCCTTGAACGGCGTGGTGAAAATACGTGCTGCATAGTCTTTATCCTGATTACTGTCAGCGGAAGTGGTTGCATCCCCGCCATCAGCGACACCATTGAAAACACCCAATGCATAGGTCAGCTTACCATCCAACACGTCACCGTGAATGGAAGCCCCAACGTCCCGATTGGGCAGTAACGCGTTGGTGACATAGGAACGTTCTACAAACTTGATATCTGCGCCACTTTGCAAACGCTCCAGACCGACATAGGGTTTGAACTTGCCGGCGCGAATCTGGAACCACGGGGTGAACCGTGCATCCACATAGGCGTCGACGATACCGCTATTGGATGTGGTTTTGTTCTCGCCGAATTCCGGAGTGAAGCGGAAATCGTACTTGTCGAAAACCGTGCCCTCGATAGTCGGGCGGATGCGGCGCAGCAAGAAACCGTCCGCTGCCGGGGTATTGGTTGTATTGATACCGGTGCCACCAAAACCTTGATTGAAATAGCGGTAGTCGGCTTGAATCAAGCCTTTTAGCTTGATCTCGAACGCGCCGTCAGCGGACTTGAAGCCGAAGCCCTTTTCGCTGGCGTTTACGATGGGTGTTTCTTTCTTCTTGGTGGCAGCGGCCTCTTCTGCCAGTTCATTCTTGCGGTCGAGGACGCGAACCTTTTGATCCAGCTCCTGCACTAGAGCGCGCAGTTTTTCCAGTTCGTCGCTGTCGTTCGCCAACGCTGACCCGGAAGCTGCGAAAACGCCCGCGCTGACCAGCAAGGTGATTATGTGTTTAGTCTTGAATTTCATCATGCTCTCCATTGTTTACGTGGCCGAATAGCCATCTCGGAGCGCATTCTATGGAGAGCTGTTAATAATTAAAAATACTTTGTTATTATATTTTTATAACTATCAGAGATATGAAGGGGTGCTGCGTGGAGTTCCTGCTTCAAACAAACGTCACGCTAATTGTGCCCACAAGTCGTGAGTATCAGCATCAGTGATTTTTACTTCTACCAACTGCCCCACTTCCAAGTGCGTGGCATCTGGAATATAGACCAAGCCATCTATTTCCGGCGCATCGGCGGCGCTGCGGGCAACTGCGCCCTCCTCGTCCACTTCATCCACCAACACTGTCATGCGGCGATCAATCTTTTGCGCCAGCCGTGCGGTGCTGATGTCGGCTTGGGTTTCCATAAAGATGCTCAGGCGCTCTTGTTTCAGTGATTCTGGTACTGCGCCCGCTAGTTCATTGGCAACTGCGCCATCTACAGCGGAATAAGCAAAGCAGCCTACGCGGTCGAGCTGGGCTTCTTCTAAGAAATCCAGCAATTGCTGGAAATCATCGTCGGTTTCGCCGGGAAAACCCGCAATGAAGGTGCTGCGGATAGTGAGTTCCGGGCAGATTGCACGCCATGATTTGATGCGTGCCAAGGTGTTTTCAATATTGCCGGGGCGCTTCATGGCCTTAAGAATCTTGGGGCTGGCGTGTTGGAACGGAATATCCAAATAGGGAAGTATCTTGCCCTCAGCCATGAGCGGGATGACATCGTCCACATGCGGATACGGATACACATAGTGCAGGCGCACCCAGACACCCAGCGAACCCAATGCTTCCACCAGTTCGTTCATGCGGGTCTTGAGCGGGCGACCGTTCCAAAAGCCCATGCGGTATTTGGTATCAATGCCATACGCACTGGTATCTTGCGAAATCACCAGTAACTCTTTAACGCCAGATTCCACCAGGCGCTCGGCCTCGTTCATCACGTCGCCCACCGGACGGCTGACCAAGTCACCGCGCATACTGGGGATGATGCAAAAAGTGCAGCGATGATTGCAACCTTCGGAAATTTTGAGGTAGGCGTAGTGCTTGGGTGTGAGGCGTATGCCTTGTGGTGGCACTAGATCAATGTAGGGATCATGCAGCTTGGGCAAATGCGCGTGTACCGCTTCCATCACTTCGTCCAGCGCATGTGGGCCGGTAACCGCCAGCACACTGGGATGTGCATCCTTGACCACGCTACCCTTGGCACCCAAACAACCGGTGACAATCACCTTGCCGTTTTCAGCCAGCGCCTCGCCTATGGCATCCAGTGATTCTTCCACCGCCGCGTCAATAAAACCGCAGGTGTTGACCACTACCAGATCAGCATCCTGGTAACTACCGGAAATCTCATAGCCTTCGGCACGTAATTGGGTGAGAATGCGCTCGGCATCAGAGGAAGCCTTAGGGCAACCTAGGGAAACGAAACCTACTTGAGGGTTAGTAATAGTCATATGTATATCGTTGCAATTGGGTGGTTATTCGTAGCATTGATGATGGCGATCACTGCTAAAACCGCGTTTGGCGGCATCATGATGTTTCTATTTTACGGACTTTTTCCCTGTGCCTTATTGTTATGGATTATTGGCACTCCGCAACGCAGGCGCAACAAATCAGGCCAAATCTCCGAGCAGCACCTTGGTGATCCAAATAGAACCAACCCCAAGGCTGATGAGTGATACCTGTTGTATGGTGGCATGTATCTCAGGGCGTTTGTGCAGGCCTGGGATCAAATCCGCCACCGCCACGTAGATCATGCTCGCCGCGGCCAGCCCCAATACATAAGGCACCCATTCTTGCATCGCGCCCAGTGCGTAGTACGCCAATAAGGCACCTACCAGCGTAGCAAAGCTCGACAGCACATTCAGCAACAGCGCTTGGCGCTTGGTATATCCAGAATGCAGCAGAATTAAGAAATCACCGACTTCTTGGGGAATTTCGTGAGCAATGATGGCGAGTGCGGTAATCACGCCTAATTTGAAATCTGTCAAAAACGCAGCTGAAATCAAAATACCATCTACAAAGTTATGGAACGTGTCGCCCACGGTAATCATTAAGCCGCTGCGCCCGTGATCGTGCGGATCATGAAGTCGCGGATGATCGTGATGGTGCGCTTCTGTCGCACATTCCTCGCCATGGCAATGACGCCACAACACCAGTTTCTCTAAAATGAAAAACAGCAATATTCCGGCAAGGATAGTGGCGGCGGCAGTTTCTGAGCTTGTGGCAGCTTCGAACGCTTCTGGTAGTACATCTAAAAATGCCGCCCCTAATAAGGCGCCTATGGCATAACTCACCAAGACGGGAACCCAGGAAGTACGTGCTTTGAAAGCCACATATGCGGCTGCAAGCACACTCAATACACCGCCGAACAAGCTGGCGAGGATAATCGCAGTTAAAGTATTCATCATTGTCAGTATATCAGTGCTGTCAAGCGAGCCAAATGAGGCTCGCCATACGGCCAGTGGCACCATCGCGACGGAAGGAAAAAAAACGTTTTTGGTCAGTGTAGGTACAAAGACCACCGCCGTAGAGTTGGGTGATTCCTAATGCATTCAGGCGTTGGCGTGCGAGTTGATAGATATCTGCAAGATACTTGTTGGATGCGGTAGAGGTAAAGGCAGCACTGGCTTTTGCGTCGTGGCTTAGAAAAGCATCACGCACGTCTTCACCTACTTGAAACGCCTGTGAGCCTATCGCAGGTCCTAGCCAAGCCATCAGGCTGCCGGGAGCAACATTCATTGCCTTTACCGTAGCTTCTATCACACCATCGGCCAACCCACGCCATCCCGCATGGGCGGCAGCGACCACCGTGCCCGCTTGGTCGCACAGTAACACCGGCAAGCAATCCGCCGTCATGGTGACGCAGACGGCGTTTTTAGTGCGTGAAATACAAGCATCGGCGCACGGCTTGCAACTTGCAGTTTCGGCGACAACCACTTCCACTCCGTGTACTTGTTCCAACCACACTGGCTCGCTGGGGAGAATATCGTTCAAGGACTGGCGATTTCGCGTTACGGTTAAAGCATCATCGCCCACGTGGTCACCCAGATTCAGGCTGTCGTAGGGTGCAACACTGAAGCCGCCCGTTCTAGTGGTCTGTAAAGACCGTACATTGGCAGGTGCTGGCCAGTCCACCGGAATTAACTCACGCTTCATCGTCCCAGTCCTCGTCATCCTCCAAGTCTGCGTCTTCTTGCAAACCCTCACCCCACCATTGCTCGTCTTCTTCGTCAGTCCCTGCCAGCACGGCCAGACGTGCTTCTTCGCGTAAGGTCGCGAGCAAAGTCTTCATATCCTCAGGCAATTCCGAGCGCCACTGCATAAACTCGCCTGTCGCCGGATGGATCAAACCCAAACGTGCCGCATGCAAGGCTTGACGTGGAAAAGCCCTCAATGTCTCTTCTAGCTGAGCATCAATCTTGACTCCTGGCACGATACCGCCGCGCGGCCCGTATACCGGATCGCCTACCAACGGTGCTTTGATGGATTGCATGTGCACGCGAATTTGATGGGTGCGGCCGGTTTCCAGCAAACAGCGCACATAGCTGTGATGTGAGAAATGCTCCAATGCTTCAAAATGCGTCACCGCGGGTTTGCCGAAGTGCTTAACCACGGCCATTTTCAGCCTGTCGTGCGGGTTACGACCTATGGGCGCGTTGACCTTGCCCTTGCCATGCACCACGCCCCACACGATGGCGCGGTATTCTCGCTTGACGGTACGTGCTTGTAATTGCCTTACCAAATCGGTCTGTGCGGTAATGGTCTTGGCGACTACCAGTAAACCGCTAGTCTCTTTGTCCAATCTGTGCACGATACCGGCACGCGGCACACTTTCTACCTGCGGCAGATAATGCAGCAGGGCATTCAACAAAGTGCCGCTCCAATTACCGGCGGCGGGATGCACTACCAACCCCGCAGGCTTGTCTATGACTAAAATATGATCATCTTCAAATACGATGTTGAGCGCGATATCTTCTGGCTGAAACGCCGACTCTTCGGCAGAGGGCAGCACTTCGACAGTGACGGCCTCACCGCCCCATACTTTGGATTTAGCGTCACCGATTTGCCCGGACACCTTTACTGAACCGGCTTTAATCCACGTCTGCAATCGGCTGCGAGAATACTCCGGCATCATTTTGGCTAGGGCTTGATCCAGCCTCAAATTAGCACAATCGGGTGGAATGGTAAGATGGTGTATGTTCATTCAGTTATAATTGCTCGAAATTTAAGCCCTATCTATGAAAGCACGGATTGTATCTATGAATCGCCGCGTATCGTTAGCACTTCTTTATCTGCTTTGCCTATTTGTCATTTCCGGCTGCGCCATTTTTGGCGAACCTAGCGAGTTGGATGAAACCAAGGGCTGGGGGCCGCAAAAAATCCATGACGCAGGTGAAGATGCCATGCGTCACCGCGACTACGAAAAAGCCATCAAGTATTATCAAATCGTCGAGGTGCGCTTCCCGCATGGCAAATATGCTACCCAGTCACAGCTGGACATCGCCTATGCCTACTACAAAAAACCAGACCCTGCGTCGGCTGTTGCCGCGGCTGAACGCTTTATCAAGCTACATCCGCATCACCCCAACGTGGACTATGCCTACTACCTCAAGGGGTTAGCTACTTTTAACGAGCGTGGCGTCGTAGAAAAGCTGGTGGACCAGGAAATCAGTGACCGCGATCCCAAAGCGCAGCGCGAATCCTTCAATTCTTTCAAAGACTTAGTGACACGTTTCCCTGAGAGCAAATATGCCAAGGATGCCATTCAACGCATGGGCTACCTAGTCAACAATCTCGCTGAGAATGAACTGCACGTAGCGCGCTATTATATGAAGCGTGGTGCTTTCCTGGCTGCAGCCAACCGTTGCAAATACGTGATTGAAAAATACCCAGAAACGCCATCTCAAGAAGAAGCGCTCATCATTTTGATAAGCGCTTATGAATCATTGGGCTTGGAAGATTACCAGCAAGACACCTTGCGCGTACTCAAAGCCAATTTCCCAAAAAGCCGCTTCTTGACTGGCGAAGCACCTCAAGATAAAAAATCCTGGTGGAAATTCTGGGATGGATGGTTTGCAAACAAATAGCTAGGCTGGGAAACGGAAGTCTTTATCCAACAGCTTGACGAACTCACTTGCAGGCACAGGGCGACTGAACAAAAAGCCTTGTATCTCGTCGCAACCTTCAGCACGTAAAAACTCTAACTGTTCGCGCGTTTCCACGCCCTCAGCAATCACTTTTAAGCCCAAACTCTTGCCCATGCCAATAATAGCGCGGGTGATGGCTACGTCATTTTCATCGCCTGGAATACCGCGCACAAAAGATTGGTCTACCTTTAATTTATGTATGGGAAACCGCTTGAGATAGGATAAGGATGAATAACCAGTGCCGAAGTCATCCAAAGACATCCTTACACCTAATTTTTCCATCTCTTTCAACATCTCGATCACTTGCTCCGCATTGTTCATCACCATGCTTTCGGTGATTTCCAGCTCCAGAAACTCGTTTGCTAGTTCATGCTCCTTCAGCACGGCCGATACTTCATTCACAAGATCCGGATGGAATTGCTGCGCCGCCACATTGACCGCCAGCTTAACCACTGGCAAGCCTTGCTTCTGCCAAGCTTTGTTCTGCGCCACCGCTTGATCCAGCACCCAGTGACCTATACTCACAACCAAGCCTGTTTCTTCTGCTAAAGGGATGAATTGCCCAGGAGACACCATACCTTTTTCTGGATGTTGCCAACGAACTAACACTTCTGCACCCGTCATCTCCCCAGTATGAATATTGGCTTGTGGCTGGTAGTGCAGCAACAGTTCCCTTCTATCCAGTGCACGACGCAAGTCACTTTCCATCTGCAATCTGTCCAAGGAGCGCACATTCATGTCGTTGGCATAGAACAGATATGTGTTTCTGCCTCTGTCCTTAGCGCGATACATGGCGATATCGGCAAATTTGATAAGATTATCCAGATCAACGCTGTCATCAGGGTACACACTGATGCCTATACTGGCCGAAATGGAGATCTCATGCCCCTCTATAAGGAAAGGTGTGGCGAATGTCGCCAACATCTTTTTGGCGACGATGGCCGCATCCGCA
Source organism: Methylophilales bacterium (assembly GCA_021414145.1). Classification (GTDB taxonomy): domain Bacteria; phylum Pseudomonadota; class Gammaproteobacteria; order Burkholderiales; family Methylophilaceae; genus CAILHX01. The sequence goes on from JAIOOY010000076.1 coordinate 14,685, forward strand.
GCAGTCTTAATGTCAAACAAGCTCACCACAAATTCATCACCGCCCAAGCGCGCGATCACATCAGACGAACGCAAACAGGTTTTTAGTCTCGCTGACACCCGACGAATCAGCTCATCACCAGCGCCATGGCCAAGGCTATCATTGATATTCTTGAAGCGATCCAAGTCTATGAACATGATGCCGCCCGTGATGTTGTCGCGATTGGCAATCACCAAGGCTTGCTTGATTAGGCTATAAAAGGTGGCACGATTGGGCAGGCCGGTAAGCGAATCGTAGAGCGCTAATTGGCGTATGCGTTCCTCTGCCGACATACGCTCGCTGATGTCAGAGAAGCTCGAGAAATAATGCGTGATGTTACCAGTGTCATCTTTAACCGCGCGGATGACAACCCAAGCCGGATAAGAGCTGCCATCTTTGCGGCTGTTCCAGATTTCGCCCGCCCAAGCGCTCTTTTGCGTGACAGATGCCCACATTTCCTCGAAAAACTGTCTGTCATGCCGTCCAGAGCGCATCATACGCGGGGTCTGCCCTAGAACATCAGCCGAAGTAAATTGTGTAATTTGGGTAAAAGCGCGATTTACGCTGATGATCTTCTCGGCCGCATCTGTGATGACAATGGCTTCACCACTGCTCTCTATAATCTGGCTATAGAGCTGCAAGTTGTCTACCTTTTTGTCTTGATTACTCACGTCATTCACAGCGCCACGCCTTTGATTTAACACAAGTTGAGTGTTAGCGTAGCCTACGAATCAAGGCAAAGCAAGTTAATCCTTATTTTCAAACGGGTTTTTTCCCTGTTTGAACTGAATCAGTAGCGGTGTACCGGTCAATTCAAACGCGCTACGGAAACTTTTTTCTAAATAGCGCCGGTAACTATCAGGAATTTTGTTGGTGTGACTACCGTGAATCACGATAATGGGAGGATTTTTTCCACCTTGATGCGCGTATCTTAACTTAGGCCGGATAATGCCGGAAATCGGGGGTTGGTGCTGTTCTATGGTTTGCTCCAGCACCCGCGTCAACTTAGGCGTTGACAATTGAGCCATCGCCGCAGCGTATGCCACATCCACCGACTTCAGCAAGGGAGGAAAACCTTGCGCCTTCAAAGCTGAAACGTAATGAAACTTAGCGTAGGTAAGAAAGCCCAATTTACGTGTGATGTCTTTTTTCACATCCTCACGCCTTTCTTCCTTCAGCCCGTCCCACTTATTCACCGCTACTACCAGTGCACGCCCGGTTTCCAACACGAATGCTGCTAAACTGCCATCCTGTTCAGTGATTTGATCCTGCGCATCCAGCACCAGCACCACCACATTCGCGTCTTCAATCGCTTGCAAGGTTTTGATGACAGAAAACTTTTCTATCGCTTCGAACACCTTGCCGCGTCGGCGTATGCCTGCGGTGTCTATCAAAGTATATTTCTTGCCGTCGCGCTCAAATTCTATGTGGATAGAATCGCGGGTGGTGCCGGGCTGATCGAAGGCAATCACACGCTCTTCACCCAACAAGGTGTTGACCATGGTGGATTTACCGACGTTAGGGCGACCTACGATGGCAATTTTTGGAATACGCTCGGCGGTCTCACCTTCCTCTTCGTCCAGTGGAAAGTCTTCCAGCGCCAGATTTACCAAGTCCCGCACGCCTTCACCGTGAGCAGATGAAACTGCGTAGGGTTCGCCTAAACCTAACTCATGAAACTCCGCCGCGACGATGGCGCGGTTCATGCCTTCGCACTTGTTTACCGCCAAAATTACCGGCCGCTGGCTACGACGCAGCTTCTCAGCAATGACTTTATCTTGAGGACTCAAGCCTTGACGACCATCTACCATGAAGATGATGGCATCGGCCTCATCCACTGCCTGCAAGGTCTGGCGGGCCATTTCCACCATGATGCCGGTATCAGTTGAAGGCTCAAATCCGCCAGTGTCAACTACCAGATATGGCCTGTCACCCACAACGCCACGCCCATAGTGGCGATCGCGGGTGAGCCCAGGGAAATCCGCGACTAAAGCATCGCGAGTTTTGGTGAGGCGGTTGAATAGGGTAGATTTGCCGACGTTAGGTCGGCCTACTAAGACGATAGTGGGCAGCATTGGAGTTACTTGATAGAAACAGCGTAAAGACCGCCAGCGCGAGTTTGGAACAACGCTGTCGTATCATTAAGCACCACTGGTTGCGGCATAACGGCGCTTCCATCCGTTTTAACACGACCGACAAAATCACCGTCGTCACGCGATAACAGATGCACCCAACCTTCAAAATCACCAAATAAAGCCGTGCGTCCCAGCGAAACCGGCGCGGTAGTTTTGCGATATTGCAAACCACCCTGCCGCCAATAGGTCTTGCCAGTAGAGTAATCCAGCGCATAAGTCGCGCCATTGCTTTGTGTCAGATACAGAACTGAGCCATCCACTGTCAGACCATAATAGCTGGAAATATCCCGATTCCATAACACTTTTCCCGTGGAGCGCTCTATGCCTACTACGCGACCTTGAAACGCCGCGGCATAAACAAAACGACCATCCACCACCGGCAAACTGGTGATGTCAGCGATGCGCTCAATCTCGGTCGCGCCCTTAGGTTGAGCCACGGTAGCCTCCCAGATGATTTTGCCATCTGCTACTCGCAACGCTACTAGTTTGCCCCCTGAGAATCCCACTAAAGCTGCACCGTCAGCAATGGTAACGCCAGCGCTACTACGTAAGCTCAAGGTTGGCGTAGTACGCTCATACACCCACTTGCGCTTGCCATCAGCAACGTTGATACCATAGATACGCGAATCGCCGCTACGCACTACTACTACTCCGCCATCCACGCGCGGTGCAGATAGCACTTCGCCCGCCAGACGCGATTTCCATAAAGGCTTGCCAGTGGCTTGGTCAAATGCCAATACCGCACCTTTAGTTCCCGTCAACACTAGACCCTCGCCAGCCCCCACGCCCCCGGACAACGACTCGCCAGCAGACACACGCCATTCCTGTTTGCCCGTGGCGGCATCTAGTTTGGTCAACTCACCCGTTTCACTGGCGGCATAGATATATTTACCATCTATTGCCGGACTGAATTCATATATCTCGGACTCCCCAACAGTGGCACTCCACAGCAGCTTGGCATCGCCAGCCTGCTTGAGATCTTGAAGTGGCGTAGGGTTATCTTCCTCGCGATCAGAGCCGAATATCTTTTCCGAGACATCATCTTTCAACTCTAAAATCTGGCCGCACCCAGTAAGCAGCGAAACGCTTAGGATCAGCAGTGAAATGAATAAATAACGCATCAATGCCCCAAAATGTCCAATTTTTGTGCGGTGTACTTATGCAAGGGAGCTCCACTATCCAGCTTTGCCAAAGCCTCTTCATAAGCTTTTTTCGCTTCAGATTTTTTGCCTTGCGCAGCCAACACATCGCCCTTCATATCTGCCACCAAGCCCTCAAAGCCTGCGGCTGGTTTGGCTTCCAGAGTTTTTAGCGCAGCGTCATATTGCTTGTCTTCCAACTGCATACTCGCCAACTGCAATGCGGCGATACTCTTCACCGAGTCTTCGCTGCCATGCTCCTGCGCCCATTTTAATTGCGCCGTTGCGCTTTTGCGGTCGCCAGCTTGATAGTTGGCATGTGCCGCCAGTAAAGCCGCGCGGCCAGCGTAGGTAGTTCTAGCGTATTTATCGATCAACTGACCGGACACTTCACGCACCGCCTTGACATCGGTGGGTTTCAATTGCTGCAAGGCTTCATAAAGTTGCGAAGCCTGGCTGTTTTGCTGATGCTGATAGATCTGCCAGCCTTTATAGCCGGAAAATGCCAGCATCGCGGCGATAGCAGCCCATGTGACAAAGTTGCCGTATTGTTTCCACCACGCCTTGAGCTCATCTAACTGTTCCTGCTCTTCTAAATCGTATGCCATCACTAAAGTCCTGTTAAGTTACTAATGAATGCTGCTTTGCGCGACCGGGAATCGCCTTTAATAAATTCTGGGTATATTCTTCTCGTGGCGTACTGTATAAGGCTTCCACACCGCCCTGCTCCACGATTCTGCCCTGATGCATCACCACCACATCGTCCGCCACATGGCGCACCACGCGCAGATCGTGGCTGATAAACACATAACTCAACTCCATTTCCTGCTGTAGTTCTTTCAGGAGCAACAAAATCTGCGCTTGGATCGAAACATCCAGCGCCGAGACTGGCTCGTCGCACACTACAACCTTGGGCTCCAGCACCAAGGCGCGCGCAATGCCGACGCGTTGCCGCTGCCCACCGGAGAACTCATGCGGATATTTGTCCATGTCAGCGGTGGAAAGCCCAACGCGCTCCAACATACGCAACACTTTTCCCCTGCGTTCTTCGGCATTGCCCAACCTATGGATCAGTAGGCCTTCGCCCACGATCTCACCCACTTTCATGCGCGGATTGAGCGAGGCAAACGGGTCTTGAAACACCATCTGCAGATACCGCCTTAAATCTCGTAAAGCCTGTCCGCTAATGTTGGCGAGGTTATTGCCCTGAAAAAACACTTCACCCCTGTCAGCGGGCAACAATTGTAGCAGACAACGCGCCAGGGTTGACTTTCCACTGCCCGATTCGCCCACCACGGCCAGCGTTTTACCGGTTTTCAGTTCTATGCTGACGTCATCCAACGCCTTGACGAGTTTGGTACCAAAACCAAACCTGCCCGTGCGTTGTTTGTAGGTTTTGGTGAGGCCATTGGCGGAAAGGATGATCTCGCTCATGCCGCTTCCAGCCAGGAATAATCAATCGGTTTCAGTTGTTTTTTACCTTCCGCGTCGGGCACACAGTCCAGCAAGGCCTTGGTGTATGGGTGCTGCGGTTTGAACAGTACCTCGTCCACGCTGCCTGCTTCCACCACCTCGCCGCGGAACATCACCAGCACGTCGTCAGCGATGTCGGCCACCACACCAAAATCGTGGGTGATGAACAACATGCCCATGTTCATGCGGGTCTTAAGCTCATCTAGGAGCGCCAGAATCTGTGCCTGCACCGTCACGTCCAGCGCCGTAGTAGGCTCGTCGGCAATCAGCATTTTCGGCTCGCAAGCGATGCTCATAGCAATCATCACGCGCTGGCGCTGCCCGCCGGAAAGCTCATCCGGATAAGCATTGGCGCGCTCCGGTGGAATGCCAACCTGCTCCAACAACGCTGCAATTTTGGCTTTCAGTGCGTCACCCTTTAACCCTAGGTGCACGGTCAGGCTCTCGCCGATCTGAAACCCCACGGTCAGCACCGGGTTGAGTGAGGTCATGGGTTCCTGGAAGATCATGCCGATCTGCTTGCCGCGTATGCGCGACAACGCATCATTGGAAAGGTGGGTGATCTCGTTACCCTGAAACTGGATGCTGCCGGAAGTCCTGTTCAATGATGTCGCCAGCAAACCCATCACTGACAAGGCCGTCAGGCTTTTACCGCTGCCCGACTCGCCGACGATACAGGTGGTTTTGCCGGATTGAAGGGTGAAGGAAACATTGTTCACCAGCTTTTTGCCGGGGTTGTTGGCTGGTGTGACCGTCAGGCCTTGTACGCTCAGTAGCTCGCTCATGCAGAAAGCACCTCAGCGATTTTGTCCAGTTTAAAGCGCCGTTGTTCCCCGCCATCGCGCAAGGGCTTCACGCTGGCTTCACCCGCCGCTACTTCTTCATCACCCAGGATCACCGCAAAGCGCGCGCCGCTGACATCGGCCTTTTTCATCTGCGACTTGAAGCTTCCACCGCCACAGTGCAGCACTACGCTCAAGCCTGTATCACGCAAGGTTTCCGCGATCTTTGGGGCAAGCTCCCCGGCCGCGTCACCCGCATGCACCAGATAGGCATCCGCCGCCAGGGTGGGAGGTACAAATTGTTGTTCCTGCATCAGCGCCAATAGACGCTCTATGCCCATCGCAAAACCACATGCGGGCGCTGGCTTGCCACCTATCTGTTCGATCAGACTGTCGTAGCGCCCACCGGCGCACACTGTGCCTTGCGCCCCAAGCTTTGTGGTTACCCACTCAAATACCGTCGCGTTGTAGTAATCCAGTCCGCGCACCAACCTTGGGTTGATGCGGTATTTGATGCCTGCTTGGGTCAGCGTGGCTTGCAGTGATTCAAAATGCTGGCGCGAAAAATCATCCAGATCATCCATCAGCTTGGGTGCGGCCTCGATCAAGGTCTGCATCGCCGGGTTCTTGCTATCTAGTATGCGTAAAGGGTTGGTATGCAGGCGGCGCTTTGCGTCTTCATCCAGCGCACCACCATGCTGCTCGAAATAGGCGATCAAGCGATTCCGGTACTGCTGCCGTGCCTCGGCAGAACCCAAGGTGTTGATTTCCAGTGCCACATCCTGCAGACCCAGCAGCTTCCAGAGCCGTGCGGTCATCAGGATATGTTCGGCATCCATGTCCGGCCCTTCAAAGCCCAGCGACTCCACACCCACCTGATGGAACTGGCGATAGCGCCCCTTCTGCGGACGTTCATGCCTAAACATCGCCCCCATGTACCATAAGCGCTGAGGCGCGTTGTAGAGCAAGTTGTGTTCCACCACTGCACGCACACAGGAAGCAGTACCTTCAGGTCGGAGGGTAAGGCGCTCGCCATTCAGTCTATCTTCAAAGCTATACATTTCCTTTTCGACAATATCCGTCACCTCGCCGATAGAACGCACGAACAGGTCGGTACTTTCAACAATGGGAGTACGTATCTGGGTATAGCCGTAGGAATGCAGCCACGCACGGATAGTATCTTCGAAGCACTCCCACAAGGCAGCATCTTGAGGAAGAATGTCGTTCATGCCGCGCACGGCTTGGAGTGTTTTACTCATACCTAAGATTTTACCATGCTCATGCCGCCATGCTTTACCACTTTGGCTAGCAATAAAAAAGGCTGCCTAAGCAGCCTTTTTTACATTAACAAAAAAATGATTAGCTCTCACCCAACACAGACACCGTAATATCTACTACAACATCGTGATGTAGCGCTACGCTAATGGCGTGGTCGCCCACGGTCTTCAATGGGCCGTTAGGCATGCGGATTTCAGATTTCACCACGGTGTGACCCTGGGCAACGAGCGCCTCGGCGACATCGTGGTTGGTGACGGAGCCGAACAAGCGTCCATCTACACCTGCTTTTTGCGTGATTTGCACCATCAGTCCAGCAAGTTTCTCACCACGCTTTGCAGCATCAGCCAAGATTTCATTTTGCTTCTTCTCCAGCTCAGCACGCTTGGCAGCAAACTCAGCGATGTTAGCCTCATTGGCACGCTTTGCCTTGCCTTGCGGGATAAGGAAATTACGGCCGTAGCCGTCCTTTACTTTTACGACATCGCCCAATTGGCCGAGCTTGTTGATTTTTTCCAATAGAATAATTTGCATGGTCGGCTCCTGTTAGTGCTTGTCAGTGTAAGGCAGTAACGCCAAGAAACGAGCGCGTTTGACTGCTGTAGAAAGCTGACGCTGAAAGCGAGCTTTGGTGCCGGTGATACGTGCCGGAATGATTTTGCCGTTTTCAGTGATGAAATCTTTCAACACTTCAACGTCTTTGTAGTCTACTTCTACGGTGCCATCTGCTGAAAAACGGCAGTAGCGCTTGCGTTTGAACATATCGCGTGACATAGGTTTTGCCTTTCAAATAATTTATCTAAATTTCAAGTTCGTTTATGTGTAGCACTAGTCGGTCATTCTTTAAGCTTTTCTTGGTGAGGAATCCAAGCACTTTAATACTGTCCCCCACTTGCAGCGTTTTGGCTTTATTCGCCATTTCCGCCATCGCCATCACCGGCACTTCGCAATCCGCTTGCCGCTTCATCCCTGCCTCATCTTGGACTGAGGCGTGTCGTAGCGTGAAAGTCACGACGGGTATGCCAGCGGGCGTGTAGCGTAAGGTGTCTAGACTGGTGACTTCTCCTGAAAGCGTTAAACGATTGGACACATTAGGCAGATACGGCCTCAGCTGCTGGCGCTGCCACAGACTCGGTACCGACGATGGTTCTGGATTTTTCTTCCTTCATCATGGGTGACGGTGTAGTCACGGCATCTTTAGTCACCAGCGTCAAATGGCGCAGCACGGCATCATTAAACTTGAAACCATGTTCCAACTCATCCAATGTGGCTTGGTCGCACTCGATATTCATCAGCACATAATGTGCTTTATGGATTTTTTCAATCGGGAATGCGAGTTGACGACGACCCCAGTCTTCTAGACGATGAATCGCGCCTTTGCTGGCGGTGATTTGGGCGCGGTAGCGCTCGATCATGGCGGGAACCTGTTCACTTTGATCAGGGTGAACAATAAATACGATTTCGTAATGTCGCATGAAGTCTCCTTGTGGATTTAAGAGCCTCCCGCAATGCGAGTGCGGTGAGGCAAGGTTGATTAGTCAGCAGTATTGCGACTAAAGGCCGCGGATTATACGTAAAAGGTCATTGCAAATCAAACAGTTTGTAGGCGCGCTTTCATGCACGCCTGAAAATCGTTAAGATGCGCCATCCTTAAACATATTGAGCTGATATGGCCAAAGTAGTTATCGAAGACCAAAGCCCCATCATGCACCGCGCCAAAATTCGCCTAGGTATTGCTTCGGCACTACTGGCAATTGCATTGGTGAGCCTGCTACTGGCGGGCACAAGCAACAAACCAAGACCAGTTGCACCACTGCCCAAAACGACGGCTCCCGCAATGGTGGTAACTGCACAACAGAAAGCCCCAGTGGTGACCGCTAAGGTAGAGGTCGAGAAACTAGAAGAATCACCACCTACCAGTTATGAAGTCTTTCCCAATCTACAATCCTTTACTGCAGACCCAGCCGCAGTCGCGGAAATTACAGACTCGGAAAACCTCACCCCAAAACCACGCAAAGAGCTTGATCAAGGCTCTATCAAGCCTATTGAAACCACGGATACCGGCGACTTTATATTACAAGTCGGCGTATTTGGAGACCCTGGAAACGCCGAAAAACAACGCGACAGCTTAGCCAAACATGGCATAGAGTCTCGCTTGGAGAGCAAGTGTCGTATTGGACCGTTTAGCGACGCGGCGGAATTAGAAGCTGCTAAAGAAAAGTTACAATCCTCTGGTATTAGCGGTATTTTCACAGAAGAATCCAGCAGTCGCGGACTACTGTTACGCGTAGGTTTTGATCACGACTTGACCAGTCTAAAACAACTACGCTCAAGCCTAGAGGCTGCGGGCTTTAATTCACGCTCCGAAACCAGAGTGTTAGTTGGCCCGTTTGACAATAAAAAAACAGCGGATGCGGCAAGAAATAGGATCAAAGCGCTGAATATGGCGGTGGCTTTGATGCCGAACCGCTAAGATTTGAGTAGTTGAATAGTCAGCAAGCCTAATGCTGTCATTGCCAGCGAGCCCAGCACATGCCCCAATACATGCGCCGCTGCCCAACCAAATTGGCTGCTGGAGAGCAAATCAACAGCTTCGGATGAGAAAGTGGAGAAGGTGGTCAATCCACCGAGAAATCCGGTGATGATCAGCAGTCGCAATTCGATGGGCAAGTTGGAAGACAGAGCAAAGACACCCGCGGCTATCCCGATGAGATAACCGCCGACCAGGTTGGCGGCAAGCGTACCCAGAGGCAAGCTAGGTAGCATTGGGTTGAGCCACAGCCCCAAGCCCCAGCGCAACCAAGCGCCAAGCGCTGCGCCTATTCCGACCGCTAAGAATGCGCTAAAGCCCAAGTAGGTATGGCCTTAGATTTCGTTGCGCCATTCCTGATCTTCGCAATCAAACAACCTGCTTGATTCGTCTGCGCCCCAAGAACCTGCGGGATAGGTGTGGATGAACTCACGCTCTTGCGACCAGGTTTTGATGATAGGATCCACCACCCGCCACGCCCATTCCACTTCGTCAAAACGAATAAACAGCGTTTTGTCGCCCTGTATCACGTCCAAAATCAAGGCTTCGTAGGATTCCATCGGCGCCTCGTTCCCTAGGCGATAAGGCGCATTCAGCTTGGCTTGGCGCGTTCCCATGCCCAGACCAGGCGTTTTGACCTGCAATTCCATCTGCATGAAGTCACTGGGTTGCAACTCTAAAGTAATCCAGTTGGGTTCAATCTGGTCCAAAGGCGTATTTTGGAACAAATGCTGCGGAGGATGGCGCAGACGGATGGCAATATGGGATTGGGTTTTCGCCAACCTTTTGCCAGTCCGCAAATAGAACGGCACACCGCGCCAACGCCAGTTATCAATATAGAATTTGGCGGCGACAAAAGTCTCAGTCACGGTATTTTTCTCCACACCGACCTCATCTTGATACCCCACCACCGGCTGGCCTTTGATGGTGCCGGCGGCATATTGAGCACGGAAAGCGTGGGCGTTGACAGAAGATTTGGGGATAGGTCGCATGGACTTCAGCACCTTGACCTTTTCGTCGCGCACGGCATCGGCCTCTAAGGACGAAGGCGGTTCCATCGCCACCACGGTGAGCAATTGCATCAAATGGTTTTGCAGCATATCGCGCATGGCTCCGGATTTATCGTAGTAATCAGCGCGTGTGCCTATACCTAAGTCTTCCGCCACAGTAATCTGCACATGGTTGATGTAGTTGCGATTCCACAACGGTTCAATCATGGTGTTGGCAAAGCGAAACACCAGCAGATTTTGTACTGTCTCTTTTCCCAGATAGTGGTCAATGCGGTAGATCTGCTGCTCATCAAAATGTTTATGTAATGAACGATTGAGTTGCTGAGCTGTTTCCAGATCAGTACCAAAAGGCTTCTCAACTACAATACGGTGCTTACCGCGTGGCTGTGAGAAACCAACTTCATCTAGATTGTTAATAACGGTATTAAAATCACCTGGGCCGATAGATAGATAAAAAACCACCGTATCCGCACCACTAGACGAGGGTTTAGATACCGCTTCTTTTAGAATGGGATAAAACTCAGGCGTGCGCAAATCCCCTGCCATATAAGTAAACCTCTCGGCAAAGGTATTGGCGACATCCCTATTGACCTTGTCGCCGAATTTATCGTGCAACACTTTGCTGAGATGTTCCAGCCAACCTTCATGCGTATGCTCCTGACGTCCCAATGCCAGAATCCGCATCCCTGCAGGTATGCGCCCGGCCGCCTCAAGGTTATAGAGTGATGGGAGCAGCTTGATAGTAGCTAGATTCCCTGTAGCGCCAAAAATGACGAAATGCGCCGGGTTAGCCCCTTTTTCATTGTTACTCATGCATCAATCTCCAGATTTTACGTCGTGACCACCAAAGCCTTTACGCATCATGGCCAGCATCTTGTTACCAAAGTCACCCTCACCCTGACTGGCAAAGCGCGCCATCAGCGCCAAAGTCATGGCTGGCGTAGGCACACCCTGCTCGACTGACTCTAGCACTGTCCAACGCCCTTCGCCAGAGTCCGTCACGAACGGGATAATAGACTCCAACTCCTGATCTTTAGCAAGGAAAGTCGCTGTCAAATCCAGCAGCCAACTACGTACCACACTGCCGTGGCGCCACATTTCAGAGATGGCAGCAATGTCCAAACCGAAGTCTTTCTTGCCTTTCATCAGCGCAAAACCCTCGGCGTATGCTTGCATCATGCCGTATTCGATACCGTTGTGAACCATCTTGGTGAAGTGCCCAGAACCGCTAGGGCCGCAGTGCAACCAGCCAGTTGCCTCGCCTGGAGCTAATATTTTAATGAAAGGAATTACTTTATCCACAGCAGATTTTTCACCGCCTACCATCAATGCGTAACCGTTTTTCAAACCCCAGATACCGCCGGAAGTACCAGCATCCACGTAACCTATGCCCAGTGCATTCATGGCAAGTCCACGTCTTTGTGAATCTTTGTAATAGGAATTACCGCCTTCTACCAACACGTCGCCCTTCGATAACATGCCTTTCAGCTCATTGATAGTGTCTTCCGTAGGGCCGCCAGAAGGCAGCATCAGCCATACCACGCGCGGCGTTTCCAGCTTGGCAATGACTTCAGCCAGTGTGTTTGCCGGAATGAGACCAGCATCATTTGCCAATTGCTCAGTAGCGTTGGCATCACGGTTATAACCCACCACCTGCACGCCCGCTTTTAGCAAGCGTCGCGCCATATTGCCGCCCATTTTCCCTAATCCAACCATGCCGATTTTCATCATTTTTCTCCTTTGCAATTATGCGGCTTGCGCCGCCATGATGGCTGCGGGTATCATCCAACCGGAAAACCCGAATCCGTAATCTCCCACATTATACCGAAACAAGAGGCAAATTTCCCTTGCGTATTCTTTTTGTAAGCTCCGAAGCCTATCCCTTGATTAAAACAGGCGGCCTTGCAGATGTAGTCGGCGCGTTGCCACCTGCCTTACACAAGCTTAAAGCCGATACCCGCATTCTGCTCCCTGGTTACCCAAGCGTGCTGGGAAAGGCAGCAAATTTGATGCCAATAGCGAAGCTCGATTATTTACCGCAAATCGGTAACGCCACTTTGCTTCAGGGGGAAATGCCCGACACCAAAACGCCTATCTACGTCATTCAGCATCCCGGGCTATACGAGCGCGACGGCACACCTTACCAAGATTCGAAGGGGCTTGATTGGGTGGACAATCCGCTTCGCTTCGGTATTCTTTCGCACGTTGCAGCGGTTCTGGGTTCTGGGTTTAGCCCGCTGGAATGGAAACCCGACATTTTGCATTGCAATGATTGGCAAAGCGGGCTAGCTCCAGCGATCTTGCACTTTTTCAACACCACGCGCGCCAAAACTGTCCTTGGTATCCACAATCTAGCCTATCAGGGTAATTTTGAAGATGCATGGGTGGGACTGCTTGGCTTGCCTCCACAAAGCTATCAACCAGCGGGGCTTGAGTTCTATGGCCGTTTGTCGTTTCTGAAGGCGGGAATTAGTTATTCCGATGCCATGATAACGGTGAGCCCCAATTACGCCAAAGAAATTCAAACCGCAGAATATGCTTACGGCATGGAAGGTCTGCTCACCGCTCAGAGTGGCAAATTACATGGCATCCTGAACGGTATAGACAGCACAGAGTGGAACCCTAAACTAGACCAGTACCTCATCCATAGTTACGATCGTACCGAACTCGTCAAAAAAAGCGCGAACAAGGAAGCTTTACAAAATAGCCTAGGTTTAGAAATCGATCCAATAGCACCACTGCTGGCTGTAGTGAGCCGCATGGCACATCAAAAAGGTTTGGATATTTTACTCAATTGCGCCAGCAGCTTAATCCACGATGGTGCTCAACTAGCTGTGCTAGGCAGTGGTGATCCGATACTGGAATATGGATTCAACCAGCTCGCCAAAGCACATCCGGGGCGGGTGAGCGTCACCATTGGTTACAATGAACCACTTTCGCATCAAATCATGGCCGGGGCTGACATCTTCCTCATGCCGTCACGCTTCGAGCCTTGCGGACTCAATCAGATGTATGGCCTGGCTTACGGCACACCGCCAGTAGTCAGACACACCGGCGGACTGGCGGACTCGGTGCATGATTTTGGTGCGAGCGCACCAAACGAAGCCAATGGCTTTGTGTTCGAAAAAACCACAACCCTGGACTTTTTAGCTGCCACCTGTCGCGCCATGAAAACATTCCATGACAAAAAAGCCTGGGCGAAACTACAACAAAACGGCATGAAACAAGACCTCAGCTGGGAATCCAGCGCCAAAAAATACCTCGCCATTTATCGCGAACTCATCTCATAAATAAATCTGGCATCGATATTGCTTTAGTGAGACTGAGCGATTTCTTCGCTTGAATCTCCTCCCCTCTTGGGCGCACCTGGTGCGCCCTTTTTTTCCGCTTGCTTTCCATTTAATTCCGCTAGTTGATCTATGTCAATGCGTTTAAACTTCGTTAATATAGCCTTACTAAATGCAAGCTGCCCAAACACTGACCAACCATTTCAATATCCCTCAGCAGGAAGATCCTGCGTTGACCATTTTGGACAATCCTTCTGAATGGCCAACATTTGGCGAGCCAATTGAGGACTTGAATTCTGGGACTTGGGAATCGCGCATCGCTATTGAAGGCATGCATTGCTCGGCCTGTGCCTTTTCGATTGAAAAAGCACTTAAGTCTGTTGATGGCGTAATAAGCGCCGAGGTCAATGCAAGTAGCGGGCGAGCTCGAGTAAGGTGGTCGGCTAAAAGTACCACGCCTTCCAAATGGTTAGCGGCGATCACCAAAGCCGGTTATCGTGCATTTCCCCAAACAAGTATCGATTCACAATCACGCAAGAATCAACGCTTGATCATGTGGCGCTGGGTAGTGGCATGTTTGTGCATGTTGCAAATCATGATGTATGCCATGCCTGCTTACATATCAGGTCCCGGAGAAATGACACCCGACGTTGAACGGTTAATGCGCTGGGCATCATGGGTGCTCATCCTTCCCGTGATATTTTTTTCTTGCGCCCCTTTTTTCAAGAATGCACTCAGCGACCTTCAGCAACGCAGAATCAGTATGGATTTACCAGTTGCATTGGGAATATTGATTACATTTTTTGTAAGTTCAGCAGCGACTTTTGAACCATCGGGATGGTGGGGACGCGAAGTCTATTTCGACTCCCTCTCCATGCTAGTATTTTTCCTGCTCACCGGTCGCTGGCTAGAGGCACGTCTTCGTAATCGAACGGCCGGGGCACTCGATGCACTCATGAACAGGCTACCTAGTAGCATTGAAAAACTTAACTCTAATGGTACTTTTAGCCGTGTCGCCTTACGTAGTCTACAGGTGGGCGATGTTGTACGCGTTTCTCCGGGCGAGGCTTTTCCGGCCGATGGCAACATCATTAACGGTAACACCAACGTCGATGAGGCGCTGCTTACCGGAGAATCTTGTCCCATCAGCAAAGCGGTCGGTGCCAATGTCATCGCTGGCAGCCACAACCTGACTGCTACTGTCATCGTACAAGTAGAACACGTAGGCACTTCCACCCAATATGCCCAGATAGTGGCATTGATGGAACGTGTCGCAGTAGATAAGCCACGGTTAGCGCTACTTGCAGATCGAATCGCCAAACCATTTCTTTGGATCGTCATGCTTGCCGCTGCAGTTTCGGCAGCACTGTTTTGGCAAGTAGATCATAGCAAGGCGCTGATGGCTGCTGTGGCAGTGCTGATTGTGACATGCCCCTGCGCATTGTCACTTGCAACACCAGCCGCCATGCTTACCAGTGCCGGGGCACTGGCTCGAAAAGGTATTCTGATTCGTCGCCTGCAAGCACTGGAAACCATAGTGTCAGTGGATACGATCATTTTCGACAAAACCGGCACATTAACCCAAGATCGTTTCCATATATCCAAAATTACAACCGCTTCAGGATTCAGTCCCGATCGAGCACAGCAACTGGCAGCTTCTCTTGCACAGAATTCTCTACATCCCGTTTCGCGGGCTTTACTCGGTGCTTGGGGAGAGAAAGAACTCTTTTCAGTCACCGATGTGCAGGAAATCTCAGGATCTGGCTTGAGCGGCAATACGCCCCTAGGCTTCGTTCGACTCGGTTCAGCCAGACACTGCGATTCGCACAGATGCTGAAACCATTATTAAAAAACTACAGACTGACGGCTTTACAGTCCTGATGCTGTCGGGCGATCGCTTAACGGCTGCCAGCAATATCGCGCGTCAGGTCGGAATCAAACAAGTTTTTGCAGATTGCACGCCTCAACAAAAGCTCCAGCATATGCAGACCTTGCAAAAACAGGGACATAAAGTTGCCATGATAGGTGACGGCTTGAATGATGGTCCCGTATTAGCCGGTGCAGATGTGTCAATTGCAATAGGGCAGGCAGTACCTTTAGCACAGGCACAGAGTGATTTTGTTATTCAGAGCGGTCAGCTTATCACGCTACCCACGCTAATCTCTCAAGCCCGCAAAACAATGCACATCGTCAAACAGAATTTACTTTGGGCCGCCATCTACAACGCGGCTTGTGTTCCCCTCGCTGTCCTTGGTTACTTGCCTGCATGGCTGGCGGGATTAGGCATGGCTTCTAGCTCATTGCTGGTTATCCTTAATGCAGCAAGGCTAACTCGCGCCGCCTCACCTGCTCTGGAGTCAACCTAATGGACATTTTATTCGTACTAATTCCGCTCTCTGTCATGCTGGTGCTCGCCATTCTAGGCGGCCTTTGGTGGGCAATCTACTCAGGGCAGTTTGAAGACATCGAAGCAGAAGGCGCTCGCATTCTGCACGAAGATTGATTTACATCAAATCGCTTACAAGGACTATTCGGCACACTGGTAACGCTTCAGGTTTCTCCAGTTTTTTCAAGTACTGAGGAATGAGTAAGTTAGGAAACAGCAGGAGCTAGTGTGTAAGGCACCCCCCTTCGTCCTTACATCACGAGCTTCTGCTGCTACTACCACTATCCAGGGGCGAATAAATTGGAATGCGGCTAAAACCAGAGGTCTATCAATTCAAGGGAGCGTATCAATGAGCTTAACGACAACACCAGCAGCCACCTTCAACGACAAGGTGGTACGACAGTTTTCGATAATGGCGATTATATGGGGTGTAGTAGGAATGCTGGTAGGCGTTGTTATCGCTGCCCAGTTGACTTGGCCAGAACTTAATTTTGGATTGCCGTGGACGAGTTTTGGTCGATTACGTCCATTGCATACCAACGCAGTTATTTTTGCCTTTGGCGGCTGCACACTTTTTGCAACTTCCTACTACGTGGTTCAGCGCACCTGTCAGGTTCGTCTATTCTGTGACAAGCTGGCAGCATTTACCTTCTGGGGTTGGCAGCTCGTTATTCTGGCTGCGGCCATTTCACTGCCCCTTGGTTATACCAC
>JAIOOY010000013.1 GCA_021414145.1 Methylophilales bacterium
GTTTAAGTTTGCCACCCACCACACCCAATAGTGCTGCGGAAAGGATAATCAGAGGAAATGGCAATCTGAATATGGCGATAGCTACAAATGCCAATGCAGCTATTGCCCACAGCAAGCGGCTTTTCAGGGTGCGCACGCCGATGCGGTAGGCGGCGAATAGCACGATGGCTACGACCGCTGGTTTAATGCCATAAAGAATTCCAGCAACTGCTGGTAGGTCGCCATGCGCCATATAGGCCCAAGATAGGGCGACCAAAATAAAAAAGCTGGGCATCACAAACAACACGCCTGCAGCGATGCCGCCCCATGTTTTATGCATCAGCCAACCGATGTAAATGGCCAATTGCTGAGCTTCAGGACCGGGCAGCAGCATGCAGTAATTGAGCGCGTGCAAAAAACGCTGGTCAGAAATCCAGCGTTTTTGCTCGACCAAATCGTGATGCATGACGGCAATTTGTCCGGCAGGACCGCCAAAGCTGATGAAGCCCAACTTTAGCCAATATAGGAATGCCTGGTAAAAACTCACAGGGGTGGGAGGGGGTTGTGTCATGATAGGTATAATAAGTGATTGATAATTAAAACGTTATAAACACATGAATATCGCGGATATTACCCTACTTGCAGGTTTGTTTTTACTGGTAGCTATTATTTTTTCTGCCATCGGTCACGCAGGAGCATCCGGCTATCTGGCGGTAATGGCTTTGATGGGCATGGCTCCTACGGTAATGAAGCCAACCGCCCTTACCTTGAACATTCTGGTTGCCATTGTTGCCACAATTCAATTTTGGCGCTCAGGCTTCTTTTCTTGGCGCGCACTGTGGCCGTTTGCTGTGACCTCTATCCCCATGGCTTTTATAGGTGGCACGCACCAGTTACCCAGTGCGCAATATAAAGCCATCGTCGGCATAGTGTTGGTGATTTCTGCGGTGTTGATTTTGGGTTCACAAAAACTGCGTAGTCAGAGAAAAACCACTTTTCCTGTAGTGCCGATGTTGCCAGCTTTGATTACAGGTGCCTTGATAGGCTTGATTTCTGGCTTGGTAGGTACCGGCGGTGGGGTGTTTTTAAGTCCGCTTATGGTGTTGGTGGGCTGGGCGACGGTGAAGCAGTCAACAGGCGTGATTGCGCCTTTCGTGTTGCTCAACTCCATCGCCGGTTTGGCTGGTTATGTGACCGTGATTCCGCACCTGCCGGGACACACTACTTTATGGCTGGCAGCCGCGTTGCTAGGGGCATTGATAGGCACTGAGCTTGGTCGCAAACGCCTGCAATTGCCTGCACTAGAAGGTTTACTTGCATTGGTGTTGTTGATTGCTGGCCTTAAAATGGCGCTATTGTAATTTTTTTGGCACTGTTCTAGTGCAAGATTGCTTTCCATAAATATCCAACATAGCGGCAACAGAAATTTAATAAGGTCACAACCCCATAATTTTAATAATATTTTTAACAGTGTATAATTTTTTGGCATGGTGATTGCTTTATCTCGCTCGACGGAAGTATTGGAATAATCATGCTCAAAGTATTACTGGTAGATCAAAGCATGAAACGTTCGATGCCACTCAAGCAGGCACTGACAGAAGTGGGCTACGAGGTGGTAGGGCGGATTTCGGATTGTGCAGATTTGAATCAGGTGGTTGCAAAGTTGCAGCCTGATGTGATTGTGATAGACGTGGATTCACCAAGTCGGGACACGTTGGAGCACATTGTGGTGTCAGGACAAGACACCCCGCGTCCCATCGTGATGTTTACCCACGATGGTGATGTTGACAAGATTCGTTCAGCAACAAAGGTTGGGGTAAGTGCTTATGTGGTAGGTGGTTTGGAGAGCGCTCGTATCCGTCCAATCATTGATGCAGCAATGGCACGGTTTGAAGAATTTAGTGTCATGAAGCAAGAGCTACAAAGCGTGACGCTGAAATTAAGCGAGCGTAAAAATGTAGAGCGCGCCAAGGGTGTACTGATGAAGCAAAAGGGCTTAAGCGAATCTGAGGCTTATAACTTGATGCGGAAAATGGCGATGGATAGAAATATCAAGCTGGCCGATTTGGCTCAGCAGTTAGTAGAGGCGGCATCGTTGCTGCTTTAAAGATTTAGTTTGAAAGCTGACTCCAATGGCGGGGTCATGAAAGTACCGAGGCAGTGAATGCCTCAACTCGGACAAAGGCGTCCAATTCTAGCTGTTTACAGCTAAGAGTTGGACGCCTTTTTTGTTTGTTAAATATTCAGGAGGTCAGTATGAGTGATGCAAAAGAAACCAAAGCTAATGAAAGCTCGGGAACAAATCATGAACGTAGAAATTTCTTTAAGTTGGGTGCGACTGCGTTGGGAGCTTCAGCCATGATGGGCTTAATTCCCGGAGGTATTCGCTCCAGTGCATGGGCAGCCGGTTCAGATGCACCGGAAAAGACCGAAGTCAAGATAGGATTTATCCCGCTCACCGACTGTGCGCCTATCGTAGTGGCTGCTCAAATGGGTTTTGATAAGAAATACGGTATCAAGATCACACCTAGTAAAGAAGCTTCTTGGGCGGCGATTCGTGACAAGACGGTGAATGGCGAGTTGGATGCCGCGCACGTACTGTACGGTTTGGTATATGGCGTGCAGATGGGGATAGGCGGCCAGCAGAAAGATATGTCGTTGCTGATGACCTTAAACCATAACGGGCAAGGCATCACGCTTTCTAATCAAGTCAAGGATAAGGGTGTGACTAGCGGCGCTACCTTAAAGCGCTTAATTGACAACGAAAATCGTGACTACACCTTTGCCCAGACTTTTCCTACCGGTACTCACGCGATGTGGCTGTATTACTGGCTGGCAGCGTATGGTATCAACCCGATCAAGGATGTGAAGACCATCGTGGTGCCACCACCGCAAATGGTGGCCAATATGCGTGTAGGCAATATGGACGGTTACTGCGTAGGTGAGCCTTGGAATGCCCGTGCTATCTACGACAAAGTGGGTTACACCGTGGCTACTAGCCAGGACATTTGGACGGATCATCCAGAAAAAGTGTTGGGAACGACTGCTGAATTTGTACAAAAGAATCCCAATACTGCGCGTGCCATGATCATGGCCATTCTTGATGCTTGTCGCTACATAGATGCCACTGCCAATCGCGCGGCTGTGGCCAAACTGATTGCTGGCAAGGCCTACGTCAATGCGCCGGAGGAGGTCATCGAAGGTCGCTTCCTTGGTCACTACGACAATGGCAATGGCAAAAAATGGGAAGACCCTAATTACATGAAGTTCTTTGAGGACGGTAAGGTCAACTTCCCTTATCTCTCCGACGGCATGTGGTTCTTAACCCAGCACAAGCGTTGGGGCTTGCTCAAGGACGATCCGGACTATCTGGCAATCGCCAAGAAGATCAACCGTATAGAACTCTATACCGAGGCCGCTACACAGCTGAAGATTGCTGTGCCTAAGGATGCTATGCGTAGCTCCAAGCTGATAGATGGCATCGTTTGGGATGCCAAAGATCCCAAGGCTTACGCGGCTGGTTTCAAAATCAAGGCATAAGGGAATCCAATATGAGTAATGTCGTCGCACTAAAGTTGGCGGAACCTGAACCTCTGGAGATAGTACCTATCAAGGTTGAGCCAGCGGTAGCCGAATCTGAACATACAGGGTATAGCCGCACTGTGGCACCGGAATGGTTGACGGATTGCCTGCGCCATGGCATCCCCATGTTGACAGGGGTGTTGTTATTCCTTGCCTTGTGGGCGTTTCTGGCACAGCAAACGGGAAGCCTGCCGGGTCCTGTCAAGACCTGGGAATCCGCCAAGGTGGTGTTTGCCGATCCGTTTTATCGAAACGGCCCCAATGATCAAGGAATAGGCTGGAATATCTTGAACTCTCTGGGTCGCGTGGGAATTGGTTTTGGTATGGCGGCGCTGGTCGGAATCCCCTTGGGATTCGCGCTAGGTAGATTTCGTATGTTGGCGGATATGGCCGCACCGATTATCGGTCTTCTGCGCCCGGTTTCTCCGCTGGCTTGGCTGCCTATCGGCCTGCTGGTGTTTAAGGCGGCTAATCCAGCGGCTATTTGGGTGATTTTCATCTCCAGCATTTGGCCTATGGTGCTTAATACCGCCACTGGCGTAAAGGGCATTCCACAAGACTATCTAAACGTCGCTCGCGTGCTCAACCTGTCGGAATGGAAGGTATTCACCAAGATATTGTTTCCAGCAGTGTTGCCGCATGTGTTGACTGGCGTACGTCTGTCTATTGGTGTGGCTTGGTTGGTAATTGTTGCCGCTGAAATGCTCACCGGTGGCGTAGGCATTGGTTTCTGGGTGTGGGATGAGTGGAACAACCTGAATGTGGAACACATCATTATTGCCATTTTTGTAGTTGGCATCATTGGCTTGTTGCTAGAGCAGGGCCTAGTTGCACTGGCACGCCATTTCAGTCACGAATAAAGGGAATCGTCATGGAAAAATATGTACAGTTGGAAGGGGTCAATATGGTGTTCGACACCAAGCGCGGTCCGTTCGTGGCTCTGCAAAATATTGACCTCAGTATTGAGAAAGGCGAGTTTGTTTCAATCATCGGCCATTCTGGCTGTGGCAAATCCACCGTACTTAATATGATTGCAGGTCTGTTGTTGCCAAGTCGCGGCGTGATGCTGTGCAACGGACGAGAAATTGCCGGACCAGGACCTGAGCGT
>JAIOOY010000073.1 GCA_021414145.1 Methylophilales bacterium
CTATCGAATATCGCCTACTTGCCTATCTCGCATCTCATCCTGAGTGTGTTCTGACACATCGTCAGATTCTAAAAGCAGTATGGGGTCCATCTCATACTGAAGATGCTCATTATGTTCGAGTCTATATGGGGCATTTACGAAAAAAACTTGAAGAAGATCCCTCTCAACCTAAATACATCATTACTGAATCTAGTGTGGGATATAGATTTATAGGCTGAGGGAAAATTTTAATTAGGGTGCTGCTGTGGGTCGATTCCAGCCATAAAAAAACGCCCCGGTGCTGTCACACGGGGCGTTTTTAATTGGATTACAGTGAATCTAGGCAGCTTTAAGAATATTCGAGGCTTGCTTGCCTTTGGGGCCGTCAATAATCTCGAACGTGACTTTCTGACCTTCTTTTAGGGTTTTGAAACCGGCTTCGTTGATCGCAGAAAAGTGCGCGAACAAATCGTCGCCGCCGCCATCAGGGGTGATAAAACCATAGCCTTTGGCGTCGTTGAACCACTTCACAATACCTGTTGCCATTGCTTACTTCCTTAGCAGAACCGGGGAGGCACCCCCAAAAAGTTTGTATTTCAAAGCTGAACGCAAACCACATTAAGAGCATGAATGCAAACGCCTGCGTCTATTTTGAAACAACTTTTTCACTGAAGTCAAGCACTTAATGAAATACGGAAGACACTGTAGATGCCGTTCGTGGTGAGTGTTTTTCGTTCCTCTCCTTCGATACACCGCGTTAAGCGCGGCACTCAGGACGAACGAAAAATGTATCGAACCACAACCCGCGCTCACTTACAGTCCAATTTCTAGCGGGATTTTTTCGCCGCCGTATTCAGCGCTTTCTCAATATCTTCTGCCGGATATGCACCGCGCATGCGTGAGCCATCGGCAAAAAACAAGGTTGGGGTACTGCTCACACCCATCTTGTTGGCAAGGGCGGCGACTTTTTCCAACGGCGCGCTGCAACCTGCTTTGCCTTGCGGCAGGAATGCGTTATTGACCCAGCTATACCAGGCTTTGGCGCGGTCTGGCGCGCACCAGATGGCTTTGGATTTGTTGGCGGCATCGGGGTGCAGATGCTCTAATGGCAGCAAGAAGGTATAGACCGTCACGTCAGTGATGGAACTCAGCTCCTGTTTTTCCAGCTTTTTGCAGAACGGGCAGTCGGGGTCGGAAAATACCGCCAGCTTGCGGCTGCCGTTACCCTTGACCACTTTAATGGCTTGATCCAAAGGCAGACTATCGAAATCTATACGCGAAAGCTCATCCATACGTGCCGCGGTGATGTCCCTGCGGCTTTTCACATCCATCAAACGCCCTTCGGCGATGAGGAAGCTGAAGTTCTCATCGGTGTAGATGATCTGGTCGCCAATGTAGACCTCGTACAACCCTTCATAAGGCGTTTTGGTGACGCTTTCCACCTTGAGTTTGGGGAACATGGACTGCATGGTTTTACGAATACTGGCTTCATCGGCATGGACGGCGAATGCACTTGCCAAGAGCAAGCTGACTAACACTTTTTTCAACATAAACTTCCTTATTTTAAGCCAGCGCCCGCGCCATTAAAGCGCGTTTCACTGGGGGTAGATGATTGACCATTCTCAGGCCGGTATTGCGTAAAAATCCCAGCATGGGATCGTCATTATTAAACAGTTTTTGTAAGCCATCGGTGACACTCCCCATGGCAAAAACGTCGGCCTTACGCGACCGTTCATAACGCCGCAGTATTGCCCAGTCGCCAACATCGCGCTGGGTTTTTAGCAGCACTTCCACCAACATCTGCACGTCTCGTAAACCCAGATTCATCCCTTGCCCGGCCAACGGGTGAACCTGATGCGCGGCATCGCCCACCATCGCCAAACGCGGCGCTATCATGGATTGATTTCGTTGCAACACTAAGGGGAAAGCGGCGGCTGGCGTAATCAAATGCATCGCCCCCAAGCTGTGATGCCCTGCCTCTGCCACAGTGTGACAGAGTTGCTCCGGTGTCAGTTCCATCAATGTTTTGGCCTGCGCTTCAAACGCCGACCACACCATGGAAATACGGTTTCCCGGCAGTGGCAACCAAGCCAAAATGCCATCGTCCTTAAACCACTGACGGGCGATGTTGCCGTGGGGTTTTTCAGCGTCGAAATTGGCGACCACGCCGAGCTGATGATAGGGCTCGGCAACCACTTCCACCCCGGCTTGCTTGCGTACCCAGGAGTTCGCCCCATCGGCGGCGATGATGAGTTTCGCACTTACATTGCGACCATCTTCGAGCGTTAAATGTGCTGTATCTTTGCCGAATTCCAGCGCGGAACATCGCGCCGGACAAAGGATTTGCAAGTCTTGCGTATGTTCCAACGCCTTCCACAGCGCCGCGTGCATCAAACGGTTTTCCAGAATAAAACCCAGCTCGGCCACGCCAGCGGAATAGGCATCAAAATTGAGCGGGCTGTTACTGACATCGCCCCACACCTGCATGGCATGGATGGGATTGATACGGCTGGCATCCATCGTGTTCCACACGCCCAGATCGCGCAAGAATTCAACATTGCCGGGAGTGATGGCATAGATGCGACTATCCCACTCAGTATTATTTTCCTGCGGCAAACCGGCTTCGACCAGAACCACGCTTAAACCGCCACGAGACAACGCCAGAGCCGTGCTTGCGCCGACGAGACCACCCCCAATAACGATGACGTCCGTGTTCATCCCTTTGCCCCGAAACTCATCTTACGCAGTAAAAAGTTGCGCGCAGGCGGGAACAAATCCAAGGCTACCAAGCCAGCACCGCGCAATATCCCTGACGCAGGTAAGCGCGCATCGAAGGCGCGTATCAGCAAGTCGGTGAACAACATGCTGGCACCCGTATCCGTGCGACGAGAGGCTCGATATTCAGCCAGCATTCTGGCACTTCCTAAATCTTGAGCATCGGTTTCGCGGATGATGTGCGCCAACTCCCAAGCATCTCGTAAGCCCAGGTTAAAACCTTGTCCAGCCACCGGATGCAAAGTTTGCGCAGCGTTACCGATGACCGCCAGATGCTCTGCGGCGGAAGGTCGTACCCACGCCATTTTCAGTGGGAATACCATCCGCGCGGTAACCTTGGTAAAGCGCCCTACCCTATCGCCAAAATGTTCATGAAGCTGGTTTAAGAACTGCGCTTCCTCCAAGTCACGCAAAGCCTGCGCGTTCTCTGGCAAGGCCGTCCACACCAGAGTAAATCCGCGCTCACCCCAAGGCAACAGCGCAACTGGACCCTTTTTGGTGAAGCGTTCGTAGGCAATATTGTCGTGCGGCGCTTCGGCTTCTATACGCGCCACCAAGGCGCTTTGCTCGTATTCGCGCACTTTGCGCGGCAGCTTGTGTACATCATTCAGGCTGCGGCCTCCATCGGCCAATACCGCAAGCTTGGTTTCAAGAGTTTGCGCTTGCTGATCTTGCTCGAAATTCACGTTGCACGACGCCACTGCCGGTAACAACTGGCTGACCGCCGCGCCGCGCTGATAATTGACTTCAGATTTGGCTAAAGCATCACTCAAACTGGCGGACAGTTGTACATAGTCCACCACATAGCCCAGCGCTTCCTGTTTCATCTGCTCGGCTTTGAGTACGGTGCGCCCGAGTCGTCCTTTTTCCGAGACGTGGATAGTCTTGATGGGGGTCGTTTGCAAGCTTTCCCACACCCCTAAGCGCTGCAAAATCAGCTTGCTGCCTTCGGCCAGCGCAATAGCGCGCGGATCAGATTTTTGTGTGGTTTGCGCTTCGAGCACCGTCACATCAAAACCACTGCCCACCAGCGCCAACGCTAGTGTCGCCCCGACCGGCCCGCCGCCGACAATCACTATATCCTTCATGAGTTCATCACCGCCTCGATTTCGGCGACAGTCTTGGGCGCGCTGGAATACACATAGCATCCTTGCTCAGTCACCAGCACATCATCTTCAATGCGAATACCGATACCGTGCAAATGCTCAGGGATATCATCTGCGGGACGGATGTACATACCTGGCTCTACCGTCAGCGCCATACCGGGGCGCAGCTTCACCCAGTCCTCGCCCTCTTTGTATTCGCCCACGTCGTGCACATCCAAACCTATCCAATGACCGGTACGATGCATAAAAAATGGTTTATAAGCTTCTGATTCAATCAGGCCATCCACGTCACCTTTCAGCAAGCCTAAATCCACCATGCCCTGCGTCAGCGTTTTCAGAGCCGCTTCATGCGGAGCGATAAAAGTGTTGCCCGGTTTGATCGCCTTGAATGCTGCAGATTGCGCGGCCAGTACGATTTCATACACGTCGCGCTGCGCTGAGCTGAAACGTCCATTGACGGGAAAAGTACGAGTGATGTCGGAAGCATAGCCTTCCACTTCACAACCCGCGTCTATCAACACCAAAGTGCCGTCTTGCAACATCTGATTATTGGCGACGTAATGCAGCACACAAGCGTTACTGCCGCCCGCCACTATGGGCGTGTAGGCATGAGCATCCGCGCCACTTTTACGAAAGGCGTAGCTCAACTCGGCCTCTAGCGCATATTCATGCAAACCCACTTGGCATGAGCGCATGGCCTGTGCATGGGCGGCAGAAGAGATATCCGCCGCACGTTTCATGGTGGCCATTTCATGACTGTCTTTGATAAGACGCATGGCGTCTAGCGGTGCGCGCAAGTCGTGGATTTGGTTGGGTGCGTGTTTGCCAGAGCGAGTCTGGGCACGCACGGCATTGAGAGCGGCGCTGATGCGTGCATCCCAAGAAGCGTCATGCCCCAGCGAATGCCAAACTGTGGCACGGTTGGCGATAAGTTCCGGGAGTTTTGTGTCCAGCTCGCTGATGGAATACGCAGTATCAAACCCAAACCTCTGCTTTGCACCATCTGGACCATAGCGAAAGCCATCCCAGATTTCGCGAGTTTCGTCTTTATCCCGACAGAACAGGATGGATTGGGGCTTGTCGCCGCCCACCAGTACCAAAGCGGCTTCTGGCTCATTAAATCCAGTTAAATACCAGAAGTAACTGTCGTAACGAAAAGGAAAATGCGCGTCGCTGTTACGCGCTTTCTCCATTGCAGTGGGAATAACAGCGACACCATCACCCAACATTGCCAGCAAACGCTGGCGGCGAGAAGCGTAATGCTTAATTTAAGCTCCTCCGGCCATGGCGTGGTCAACGAACTCTTGGATATCCACCTCGTCAAAGCCCAGATGGTCACCCAAAGAAAGCGCATAACCTTCAGAGGTATAGCCATCAGGGAAGAAACTCGGGTCAATCACATATTCGGCCAAACGACCTACTGCCACCATTGCTGCAGCATTGGCAGAAATTTGGAAATCGTCGTTGAATACATTAGGTTCGTGGTGATGTGTGATGGCTTCGATAATGTCATCCGCCAAAGCCCAGCTCTTTGCCATCATGGTTCCTACAATCACATGGGTAGTTGGAATATGCTCTAGCTCTATCGCAGTAAAGGGGCGATTGCGCTCCTCAACGGCTAATTCATAAGCCTTGCGATAGGCAGGTAAACGTTGCATCAACAACGGAATGCCGCAATCGCGGAACAAGCCAAAGGTATAGGCCGATTCCTTGGATACGCCCGGCAGATTGCTAGCGATGACCATACACACATTTGCCACCAATTCGGCATGCCCCCAAAAGGCATCCATACCTTCAATGTGGTCATACGCACCTTTCAAAGACAGGCCAGTGACGATGCCTTTGATGATGTTCACGCCGAGAATGATGGAGGCCTGTTGCGGAGTTTCCACCTTGCGCTTCATGCCGTAGAAAGGGGAGTTAACTAGCTTCAGCACGCCTACAGAAAGAGCAACATCCTTGGCAATCAATTGCCCGATTTTCTGGATATTTGGATTTTCTAAACGGCTTTCTTCTATCAGCTCCGTCAATACGCTTGGGCGTGGCGGAATCTTGATACCGGATAAAACACCTTCCGCGTCTTGTGCAAGTGAGTCACTCATCATTCAATTCCTTCTATAATTAGGGGACAGACCACGTTTTATCGCTGCATTTTCTGCTTAAATCTATAACGACATACTCCGAGGTGAATCATAGTAGCATTCACAATAAAATCCAACCACGTTAAATATCCTAATAATAGCCTTATGACCACCAACATCAAAGCGCGAATTTATCCCGTCGAAACCGCTGCAGTACTCACTCAACATGGTCTGCATCCAGTATTGGCGCGCATATACGCGGCTCGTGGGATTAACAGCTACGCCCAGCTTGAAACCAGCTTAAGCACACTCATTGCACCAGATCAACTCAACAACGCCAGCCACATGGCCAACATCCTCGCTGATGCTATTACGCAGCAAAAACGCTTGCTCATCGTCGCCGATTACGATGCCGATGGCGCGACCGCTTGCGCTGTCGGCATGCGCGGTTTGAGGAGTCTTGGGGCGGTGGTGGACTATCTGGTGCCCAACCGCTTTGACCACGGCTACGGCTTAACACCAGAAATCGTTCGGCTCGCCGCTAAAAAACGACCAGATTTTATTATCACAGTAGATAACGGCATCGCCAGCATAGACGGAACAAACGAGGCGAATCGCTTAGGCATCTCGGTGTTGGTCACCGACCATCACTTGCCTGGCGAAACTCTTCCCGCCGCTACTTGCATCGTCAACCCCAATGCTCCCGGTTGCGATTTTCCAAGCAAAAACCTGGCAGGCGTGGGCGTGATTTTTTATGTGTTGTTGGCGCTACGCGCCGAATTACGCCAACGCGGGTTATTCGATGCCAATCCTGAACCAAAATTGACCGATTTACTCGACATTGTGTCGCTTGGCACCGTGGCCGACCTCGTGAAGCTGGACGATAACAATCGCATTCTCGTCGACCAAGGACTAAAACGTATCCGTGCCGGACTGGCTTGCCCTGGCATTCAGGCCTTGCTGCGCATTGCCGGACGCGAACCTAAGCGCGCGTCCACCTATGACCTTGGTTTCGTCTTAGGCCCAAGACTCAACGCGGCTGGCAGACTGGAAGATATGGCGCTAGGGATTGAATGCCTACTCGCCACCGATCCCAAAATCGCTCACGAAATCGCATTGAAATTAGACCAGATGAACCGCAACCGCCGGGAAATTGAAGCCGATATGCAGGACAGCGCATTAGCCAGCTTGGAAAGTATCAAAGTCGCAGACGGCTACAGCCTGTGCTTACACGACCCCGGCTGGCACCAAGGCGTCATCGGCATTCTAGCCTCGCGCCTCAAAGAAAAATATCACCGCCCGACTTTCGTTTTTGCAACCTCCAACGACGGCAAACTCAAAGGATCGGGACGCTCTATTCACGGGCTACACCTGCGCGACGCACTGGACATCGTTTCCAAACGCCATCCTGACATGATTCTAAGCTTTGGTGGACATGCAATGGCGGCTGGCTTAACTATCCAACAAGCCAGCCTAGAAGCATTCATCCTAGCGCTTGAGCACACTGTCCGCGAACTACTGACCCCCGCCGATTTGGAACGTGTTATTGAAACCGACGGCAGATTAGATGTCACCGACACGAATTTGGCGCTTGCGCAGTTACTGGAAGACGGCGTGTGGGGGCAAGGCTTCGCCACACCTAGCTTTGAGGGTGATTTTATCGTGGCGCAGCAACGTGTCGTGGGCGAAAAACATTTGAGACTCAAGCTGGAACAAGGCGGTGAAACCGTTGAAGCCATGCTGTTCTTTCATAACGAGCCAGTGCCAGAGCGTATTAAAGCGGTATATCAGTTGGGGATAAATGAATACAATGGAAAAAAAAGCACGCAACTCATTGTACGACACTGGTTTGCCCTCAATCTAATAGGAATCCCATGAACAAGTTAATCGCTAACCTCATTACTGAACACCATATTCACGAGGTGGAGTGCGTGATACCCGATATCACCGGCATCGCACGCGGCAAAATTCTGCCTAAAGATTTATTTCTCAATGCAGGTGAGATGCGTCTACCCAAAAGCGTGTTGCTCAATACCGTCAACGGCCAGCAGCCGGACAACGCGCCTTATGTGGGCGATACCGACCCCGACATGGTGTGCTTACCCGACCCATCAACTTTCAGAGTAGTGCCTTGGGCAGCTGAGCCGGTAGCTGTGGTGATTCATGATTGCGTGGAATGGGATGGTTCTCCTGTGGCACTTTCGCCACGCGCAGTGCTGCGTAACATCATTGAGCTTTATATCAAGCGTGGTTGGCGTCCAGTGGTTGCGCCAGAGATGGAGTTCTATCTAGTTGCGCGTCACCAGAATCCACATGAGCCACTACAGCCACCTATAGGCAGGAGCGGTAAGCAAGAAGCCGGAAGACAGAGCTATTCCATCGATGCAGTTAACGACTTTGACCCCTTTTTTATGGAGCTTTCAAAATTCTGCGACATCCATAGACTAGGTGTTGAAACGCTGATTCATGAAGCTGGTGCCGGCCAAATGGAGATCAATTTTACTCACGGTGATCCACTTGAATTGGCAGACCGTGTGTTTCTCTTCAAGCGCACCGTGCGTGAAACAGCCCTGCGGCATGGCATCTTTGCCACCTTTATGGCTAAACCTATGGAAATGGAACCTGGTAGCGCCATGCACATCCACCAGAGCATTTTAGGTGCCGATGGCAACAACATCTTCAGCCAAGACAATGGCGATGCCAGCCCAGCATTCTTTCACTACATTGCTGGTTTGCAGAAATATGTTCCTCAGGTGATGCCGATGTTCGCACCCTACGTCAATTCTTACCGGCGACTAGCACCCTTTATGTCCGCGCCAACAAACGTGAGCTGGGGTTATGACAACCGAACTTGCGGCCTCCGCATTCCAAATTCCGATGCCGGTTCTAGGCGTGTAGAAAATCGTGTGCCCGGCGTTGATGTGAATCCCTATCTCGCCATCGCCGCCACTTTGGCCTGTGGTTATCAAGGCATGGTGGAAGAATTGCAACCAGCTGAACCGCTGAGCTCAAGCGCTTGGAATATGTCACATGATCTACCACGTCATCTGGAAGATGCAATTGAACTACTGCGCGGCTGCTCGGTGATGCATGACCTCATGGGGTCGCGCTTTGTAGACGCGTTCTGCGCAGTGAAAGAATTAGAATATGGCACATACAATCGCGTGATTAGCTCGTGGGAACGAGAACATCTGCTGCTACTGGTATAAGTAAGTAATTAAACAATTAAGGGGACAGACCACAATTAAAGAGTACACTTCTTTAATTGTGGTCTGTCCCCTTAATTGTATGCCCCCTTAATTGTTTAATTATTCAATACCCCAGACTTTTCACTGCCCGCACGTCGTCTGCCCAGCCGCTGCGGACCTTGACCCAAGTCTCTAACCACACCTTGGCATTGAATAACCTTTCCATATCTAATCTGGCTTCGGTGGAAACACGTTTCAGTTTTTCGCCATCCTTGCCGATGACAATGGGTTTTTGGTTTTCTTTGTCCACAATGATGGCGGCGTGGATGCGGCGCAAGCCCCCTTCTTGCTCAAATTTCTCGATCTCCACACTGATGGCATAAGGAATTTCCTCACCCAACAAACGGAATAGCTTCTCACGTATGAGCTCAGCAGCAAGAAAACGCTCGTTACGATCGGTGAGTTCGTCCTCGCCATAAATGGCGGGTTGTTCCGGCAGATGTTTGCGTAGCGTAGAAAGTAGCTCATCCAATTGCAGGCTTTTTTTGGCACTGATGGGGATAACGTCGGCGAAGGGAAATTTCGCGGCCATTTCCTTGATGAATGGTAGTAGTTTCCCTTTATCTTTGACCAAATCCACCTTGTTCACGGCTAGTAACACGGGGCAGTGAGTAGGCAAAATCTCGAACACTTTTTCGTCGCCCACGCCAAATTTCATGGCTTCCACCACACATAACACCACGTCCACTTCAGACAGTACTTGTTTCACGGTGCGATTCATGGCGCTATTCAGAGCGTTGACGTGTTGCAGCTGAAAGCCCGGGGTATCCACGAACAGGAATTGCGTGTCGTCCGTGGTGTGGATGCCAAGCAAGCGGTGGCGCGTGGTTTGTGCCTTGCGCGAGGTGATGCTGAGCTTTAAACCCATCACATGGTTAAGGATGGTGGACTTTCCTACATTAGGACGACCGGTAATTGCAATCGTACCGCATCGGAAATCAGGACTATCTTTCATGGCTAATTTCCTCATAGGCTAATTGTGCGGCGAGCTGTTCTGCGGCGCGGCGGCTGCCGGCTTGGGCTTTGGTGTTTATTTCCAGCTGGGGAATACTACATTCCACTACAAAAGTCTGGCAGTGAGCTTCGCCTTGCGTCTCAACGACGGTATAACTAGGCAAGCTGATTTTGCGACCTTGCAAATATTCTTGCAGCATAGTTTTGGCATCCTTGCCTAATGTGCTAGGGTCTAGCTGTTGCAGCAAATCAGCGTA
The DNA here is from genome assembly GCA_021414145.1 of Methylophilales bacterium. Taxonomy (GTDB): domain Bacteria; phylum Pseudomonadota; class Gammaproteobacteria; order Burkholderiales; family Methylophilaceae; genus CAILHX01. The sequence goes on from JAIOOY010000073.1 coordinate 10,401, forward strand.
GAGTTTGATGACTAGAGTTTCAGCCGCGTCAAAACCTGCATCCAGATAAACCGCGCCGATTAATGCTTCTACGGCATCTGCTAACACCGACGGGCGCTTCCAGCCGCCACTTTTGATTTCGCCATCGCCTAATTTAAGCTGTGCTCCAAGCTCTAAACGCGTAGCTATTTCCGCTAGTGAAGGTTCTTTCACCAAATGCGCACGAAGTCGACTCAAGTCTCCTTCTGGTAATTGTGGGAAACGCTGGTAGAGCTGGGTGGCGATGACACAATTGAGTACGCTGTCGCCCAGAAACTCTAGGCGCTCGTTGTTGGCGCTGCTGTGGCTGCGATGGGTGAGCGCCTGGGTAAGCAATGCCGGTTGCTGGAACTCGTGACCTAGTCGAGCGAGCAATGCGGCTTTGCTCATTATTTAATCACAGTACCGATGCGGTTAAGGTGGTCAAAACTCATCCACACAAAGAATGCGCGACCGACGATGTTACTCTCTGGCACAAAACCCCAGTACCGGCTGTCATTGCTGTCGTCGCGGTTGTCACCCATCATAAAATAATGTCCCGCGGGAACGGTGCAGGAGAAACCTTCCTCATCGTAGCGGCAGTTTTCATTCAACGGAAACGGCTCGACTTGCTCTGGTTTGTACGTAGGCTGTTGTGGCAGCGTCATGGCGATATGCTCATGCTCACCTAGTTGTTCTTTTTGCAAATCGCCAACTAGGTAATTGAGGCCGGGTTTGACGTATTCATAATTGCCAGCAGGACTGAGATTAAGTAGTTTCCCATTTATAGTCAATTGCTTATTATGATAATCTACGCGGTCTCCAGGCGTTCCAACCACGCGTTTGATGTAGTCTAACGAAGGATTTTTTGGATAGTGGAACACCATCACCTCACCAGTCTTAGGATGATTCACCTCTAGAAAGGTAGTATTCAACACTGGTACACGCAAACCATAGGTGTATTTATTGACCAGAATAAAGTCTCCTATCAACAAGCTCGGCATCATTGAACCGGAAGGAATCTTGAATGGTTCTACTAAGAACGAGCGCACCAAAAACACCGCCAAAATCACGGGGAAAAAGCTCTTGGCATACTCGATGGCTACCGGTTCTGGGCTGCCGATGGCACGTTTTTTTCTCAACAGAACAATGTCGAATAGCCACAACCCGCCAGTAAGCACGATGAGCAGCAACATGAACATGGCAAAACTGATGAGGCTTTGAAATACAGCCCACAAGCCAAACGCGACTAAACCGAAAAAGATGTATTCCATTATTTGCCCTGTTTATTCCTACTTATCTTCCACTCTCAATATAGCTAAAAAGGCCTCTTGCGGAATTTCCACATTGCCCACTTGTTTCATGCGTTTTTTGCCTTCTTTTTGCTTTTCCAGCAGTTTCTTTTTGCGGCTGATGTCACCACCATAGCATTTTGCCAGCACATTCTTACGCATTGCCTTTACCGTCTCGCGGGCAATGATATTCGCTCCGATTGAAGCCTGTATCGCCACGTCGAACATCTGGCGCGGGATTAACTCGCGCATCTTAGAGGCCAATTCACGCCCACGGTACAGGCTATTGGCTCTATGCACAATCAGTGACAAGGCATCCACCTTTTCGCCATTGACCATGATGTCGAGCTTTACTAAATCCGCATAACGGAATTCTAAGAATTCGTAGTCCAGCGAGGCATAACCGCGCGAGGTGGACTTGAGCTTATCGAAAAAATCCATCACCACTTCATTGAGTGGCATCTCATAGGTCAGCATCACCTGCCTCCCCATGTACTGCATATTCTTTTGTATCCCGCGCTTGTTATTGCAAAGCGTCATCACTGGCCCCACGTACTCCTGCGGCATAAGAATGGTAGAAGTGATAATAGGTTCACGGATTTCTTCGATACGTGATGGCTCGGGTAATTTTGCTGGATTTTCCACCATCAGAACTTCGCCCGATTTGGTGAGAACTTCATACATCACAGTGGGCGCAGTAGTAATCAAATCCATATCATATTCGCGCTCCAACCGTTCTTGCACGATTTCCATGTGCAACAAGCCGAGGAAACCACAACGGAAGCCGAATCCCAGCGCTTGCGACACTTCAGGCTCGTATTGCAAGCTGGCATCGTTCAGGCGCAGCTTTTCCAACGCATCACGCAAGGCTTCATACTGGTTGGACTCCACCGGATAGAGGCCAGCGAACACTTGTGGCTTGATTTCCTTGAACCCCGGCAAAGCTTGCTCAGCCCGCCTATCGGCCAAAGTGACGGTGTCACCGACTTTGGCGTTGGCGAGTTCCTTGATGCCGGCGATAATGAATCCAACCTCGCCCGCGGAAAGACTATCCTTTTGTCGCGATTTCGGTGTGAATACGCCCACTTGTTCACACAAATGCTGTGCGCCGGTGGCCATCAAGCGAATCTTGTCTTTGGGTTTGAGACGGCCATCCACCACGCGTACCAGCATGATGACCCCAACGTAATTATCAAACCAGGAGTCAATAATCAACGCCTTTAGCGGCGAGTCCGGATCACCCTTGGGTGGTGGGATTTTGCTGATTACCGCTTCCAGCACGTCTTCCACGCCCGCACCAGTCTTAGCTGAGCAGCGTACCGCATCTATCGCCTCAACCCCGATGACATCCTCAATCTCCTGCATCACCCGCTCCGGGTCAGCGGAGGGCAAATCTATTTTGTTCAGTACCGGCACCACTTCCACGCCTTGCTCGATGGCGGTGTAGCAGTTAGCAACGCTCTGTGCTTCCACGCCCTGCGACGCATCCACCACTAGTAACGCACCTTCACAGGCTGCCAATGAACGTGAAACCTCGTAGGAAAAATCCACGTGACCCGGGGTGTCAATCAGATTCAACTGGTAAATCTGACCGTCGCGCGCTTTGTAGCTAAGAGCCGCTGTTTGCGCCTTGATGGTAATACCACGCTCGCGCTCCAAGTCCATAGAATCAAGCACTTGAGCCTCCATCTCGCGGTCAGAAAGTCCGCCGCAAAGATGGATAATCCTGTCCGCCAGCGTAGATTTGCCGTGGTCTATGTGGGCGATGATGGAAAAATTGCGGATGTTGTTCACAAAATAAAAATAAGGGCGCTTGACGCGCCCTTACTGGTAGCTGATTTCAGGATGCGGATTTTACCGCAAAGCTGAAAATCCCGCAGTATTGCTTTTAAGGATGAATAAAGTTAAACAGAGACAAGGCCTGCACCGTAAGGAAGGACTTTTGTGCCGCTTCCAAATTGGTTTGTCTAAGCGCTAAATCTGTTGACGCTTGTGCATAATCCAAGTCCTCAAGACCGCTGATGGTGGTCTTGTATTGAACCACAGCATCTTCGTTGGCGCTGGCATGCGAATCAACTTCTTTCATGATAACGCCCACGGCTGCATCCGCAGTCAAAACTGCATCTTCTGCTTGCGTTAGATTCGCTAACGTCCCCATCACATGGTTAGCAAGCTGCGCGCCGCCAGTGGTTCTCAATGCGCCAATCAAATTGTGTATGGTGGCAAATATATCCTGATTATTAACACTGCCCTTCACCGTGAACACATCGGGCGCGGTGACAGGTATTGAAGTGGTTGGTGTGCTGGTAGGACTGTTGCTCACATTAAACTGGATGCCCAAATCCCATGCGTTTGGATTGGTATCCCCGGCCAAACTCTTGAAACTGATGGCAGCGTTATCAGTATAGACTCTGGTATAACGTGGCCCGCCAGTCGCTGAAGCCGTCGCTGCTGAAGCAGCGTTGGTCAATAACGAAGTGCCCGCGGCATATGCCACCCCATTGATGGTGGTCGCAGAATTGGTCACAATGTCATAGGTAGTGACCGGTGGAGCGATAGTCGTATCTTGGGCAAAAAGAACTTTATAATCCTTGGTATTGCCGGCCGCATTCCACAAAGTGTTATTCAACACTGAACCCGGGGTTGCCACTCCAGTTCCCTGATTCACGGTACCCGTTACGGCAGGATCAGCACTCACTGCAAAATCCCCATTACCATTCTTTATGCGCTGGAAAATATCCACACCAGGGCTGCTCACTGGCACTTGGCGAGAAGAACTCACTTGAATCAGTCGACTGCCTTGGTCGCCGTTATAAGCCACTACCCCAGGTGACGTTTCGGAAAATGGCTGGGTTTCTCCTTTGAAACCTGAAAACAAATATTTGCCATTTTCCGAAGTGTTCGCCAAACCTAACAGATAGGTATATTTACCCTCTATTTCCGTGGCAACGGCCAATTGGTCGTTCTTACTAAGCGCACCATCACCAGCCTGAACCGCTAAAGTACGGATATCATTCAGCACTTCAGAAATACTTTGCAACGTTGCTGCCTGTGATTGCAAGGCGCTTGTCGCGGCAGCACCATTCACCTGGTACTGCTCTGCCGTGGATTTGGCTTGGCTAATTTCCAATACACGTGCCGCTGCCAGAGGGTCATCAGAAGGTGTAGTAATGCGTTTACCGCTGGAAAGCTGGTTCTGCAGTTTATACAACTCGCTCACATGCCCCTGAACCGAGGTAGTTCCCAAGGTATAAATCATACTGGTGCTAATACGCATACTGCCTCCTAATTACCTGATAGCGTTAAACTTTTACTGAACAGCCGCTAATATTGAGTTGAACAAAGTGTTAGAGATTTCAAACATCTTGCCTGCGGCCTGATAAGCTTGTTGAAAGCGCAGCAAGTCTGCTGCTTCTTCATCCAGATTTACTCCTGAAACAGATTGCTGAGTAGCTTGTGTTTGCTGTACCAATTCCTTTTGTGCAGCACCAGTCACTTTGATTTCACTGGTCTTATTGCCTATCAAGCTCACCATTTGCGCATATGAACCCTGAAATGAAGAGGTTCCGCCACTCATGGTAGAAAGCGATTCCAACTGTGCCAAGGCCAAAGCATTGCGGTTATCTGCGGTGCCGCTGGTTGTAGGTCCCACGGTAAACGTGTCGCCATTTTGCGGAGTACCTGTTAGCTTGGCAGACCAGCCGTTATAACTGATGGCTGCTCCAGAAATGGTGTCATAGGCAAGAGGTCCGGAAGGTATGCCTGAGCCGGTTCCCGTCACGTTATATTCCAAGAACCCGGCCGTAGCTGCCGCTTGAGCCGCCGCTTCAACGCTGGCAGCTGTTGCCCCAGTGATCGCCGCCGCCGCTCTGGCTGCGTCAGCAACAGCGGCCGCAGTTTTATTTGCTTGCGCCAAAGAAGCTGGAATAGCAGCGCCAGTTGCCGCCAAAGCAATCGTACCGCCTGCACCCGTCACCGCTACGGCAGTAATCGCCGCCAACGCCGCAGCTACCGTCGCCGCACCCGTAGGAACGACCGCTGCCGCTGCCGTGCCTGCAGAGGTGATGTTGCTATAGGTAATGGTCACGTTCTGCCGTAAATTGGCATTCAGCGGAGATACAGAGATTATTGCGTTATTGATTGCCGCTGTTGAACCGCCACCTGATGCCGTTTTGGAGGTAACGCCTTTATCCACCTGAAACACATCACCAACAACAGCTGCACCAGAGATTTGTGCCGTCCAGCCATTAATGCTGATATTACTACCAGACACATACGCAAATGTAGTGGTTCCGCTTACGGAATCAATTAATGGTGCTCCGGTGGTATTGTCTGTAGCCGTAAATGTACCTGCACCTGTAAAGGTAATCGTCACTTTATCATTAGGAGAATTCACCGATCCGGCACTAATCTTGCCATTACCGAAATTCCCAAGTGTGGCCAAAGTAGTGATAGGTGAAGCCGCAGCGATGGTAGTGGTACTAATGCCAGACGCCATGGTAATGCCAGATGCGCCATTACGTGTAGGTCTGACCAAGAAAGTATCGCCAACAACTGTGGCACCTGCGGCCAATTGCAACGTGATACCATCCACGGTAAACCCAGCCGCGAGTTGGGCCGCAGTAATGGCAGTTTGCGTACTATCCGACAAGCGCGTTAAGGTATAACCCGCGGCTGTTGCCACCAAACGATAGTCACTGGTTGTGACATGTTGAATATTAGCAAGCGTAGTAGTAACAACCCCTGTACCCGCATTCGCCGTACCAGGTAACACGTTGCCAGTTCCCACGGTAAAGAAATTGCCACCTGCATTGCCTGCCAAGTCTTGACCTAGCGCATGTTGATCATTGAAAGCTGTAGCAACCGCCATGGCAATACGACCCAATGAATTCTCAGCCACATCAAGAGACTGGTCGCGGAAGGCCAGTAAGCCACCCAGTCTTCCGCCACTAATATTGTTGCTACCAATAGGAATATTGGTGGTGGAATTGAATTGATAATCAACTTCAAGATGCTGAGCATCCTCACGCCCTGCAACGGCAGCCAACGTAAACACGGTATCCCTAATCACCAAGGGCTGACCACTACCAAAGAACACCGAGACGCTACCATCCGATTGAGTAATAACGCTGGTACCCACCTCTTTATTGAGCAAAGAGATCAGCTGCTCGCGTTGATCCATCAAGTCATTTGGGAGTTGGTTAGGATTGCCAGCACTTTGCAATGCGATTTGGTTATTGAGGTTGGCGATTTGCGCGCCGTAGCTATTGATCAACTGCACAGAATCAGAAATTTGCGTATCTAAACCATCTCGCACTTCAGAAAATCGTGTCGCTAGGCTTTGAAGCTTGGAAACCAAAGCACTTCCACCGCTCAGCAAGGCTTGACGTGAAGGCACTGAAGCCGGATTAGAGGAAACATCAGCTACGCTTTTGAAAAACTCTTCAAGCGAAACGGCCAAGCCAGAATTGGAACCACCTACAGCGTTGTCTATCGGCTCAATCTGGGAAAGAAAGGAATCTAGCTGCGCACCTGTAGTTTGCACCTGTTTCAGTTGCGTTTCGATGTATGAGCTAATCTGGCGGCGTACCGTGTCAACATTGACACCTTGACCAATAAAACCTGCGCCTGTTTTCAATGCAAAAGCATTCGACTGAATCAAGCCCTGACGGTGATAGCCAGGCGTGCTCGCGTTGGCAATGTTATGCCCTGCGGTACTCAGTCCTATTTGTGCTGCACGAAGTGCGCTTAGACCTACGCTTTCAAAACTCATTTTTATCACCTTTACTCATATGCTCTATTAGCGGCTAAATAAGCTAAAACTTGAGTGAAATTTTGTAAATTTTATGAACACATCAAATTTGCTTAGTCGCCTTATTTTATAAGCCTTACCAAGCGTATAAATCAAGAAAAAAAGTGTGATTTATTACCCAACCACACCTTGCAACGAATTTAGCTTGAAAAGATCACGGAATGAGTTGCTGTTGACCACCCCCATAATCTTGGAGGCGTAGTTGGGATCAGTAGCAAAACCACCTTGCTGCAATCCATTCACAAAGCCTGTGGCATCTTGATTCAACGCTTTTGCATAACGCGAATTTCCGCCAATAAGTTTGGCGTAATCGGCGAAGGCTTCATCATATGAACCATAGACGCGAAACTTCTCAGAACTCTTCACCATGTTTCCGTGCATGTACTCAGTAACATCTTTCACTGTCGCAGGTCCAGTCCACTGCGTTCCAGCCTTTACGTTGAATATGTTGTAGCTATTACTGCCGTCTGCAGTTTTTAGTTCTTTTTTGCCCCAGCCACTTTCAACGGCGGCTTGTGCCAATATTGTCTCTGTTGGCACCCCTAGCGTTTTTGCCGCTGCTGTCGCATACGGCTGCATTTTTTGTATGAATTCATTAGAAGTAGAAGCTTCTACCGGGTTGGCAGACAACACACCATTCATAAGTCCCGTTGTGGCTCTGGTCGGCAAGGGAATGTCATAAGTCGTTGGTTGGCTTACACCGACACCACCTGCCGACTTCGGCAAGCTACGTTCAATTTGCGCCAACAGCACATCAGCCATGCCCAAGCCTTTACCCTGCGAGACGGTTTGTGCCATCTGCTGGTCGAACATGTCGGTAAAGGTTCTGGATTCTTCGCTGTCGAACAGGCCGTCTTTAGGTACCGATTCGCGCATAGTGCGCAGCATAAGCTGCAAGAAGTAAGCCTCGAACTGACGTGCCGCGGTTTTGATGCCGTCATGCGTATCCTGCTTTTTAGCCTGTAGCTTGACCTGATCCAGCGATTGCGGATTGATCGCGAGCTGGTTGGCTAAGGCATCGAGTGCCATTAGATAACCTCTAACTCGGCTTTGAGCGCACCTGCGGACTTCATCGCTTGAAGAATAGCAAGCAAATCTTGCGGCGTGGCACCGACGGCATTGAGCGCCTTGACTACTTCACCTAAAGTGGCACCAGAGCGCAACATGACAAGCTCACCCTTTTTTTCTTTGATTTCGATTTCAGCCTGCGCGCCTACTGCTGTTTGTCCTTGTGAGAACGCATTGGGTTGGCTCACCAGTGGCTCACTGGAAATAATCACCGACAAAGATCCATGCGCCACCGCAACAGAATCCAAAGTCACTTCCTTATTCATAACAATAGAACCGGTGCGTGCATTCAAAATCACTCTAGCAATATCCTCACCAGGAGCAACTGAAAGATTCTCCACACGGGAAATGAAAGCAATACGCTGGTTAGGGTCAGCCGGAGCGTTCACCTGAATCAAACGGCCATCAACAGCAACTGCCGTGCCATTACCGAAGCTACGGTTAATCGCATTCACTACACGTGAGGCAGTGGTGAAGTCAAATTGATTAAGCTCATAATTGATAAAAGCACCTTGACCCACTGCAGTAGGTACGGCACGTTCAACCGTAGCGCCGTTAGGGATGCGCCCCGCATTGAGATGATTTATTTGTACGCTAGAACCTGCCGCCGAGGCACCAGCACCCACACCCACCATATTGCCTTGCCCCATTGCGTAAATTTGACCATCCGCACCTTTGAGCGGGGTCATCAGCAGAGTACCGCCACGTAAGCTCTTGGCATTGCCGAGTGACGAAACCGTAATATCCAACTGTTGCCCAGGCTTGGCAAAGGCCGGTAAATTAGCCGTCACCATCACAGCAGCTACGTTTTTTAGTTGCAGGTTAGTTCCAGCAGGAATGTTCACTCCCAATTGACCTAACATATTGGCGATACTTTGTACGGTAAACGGAGTTTGCGTGGTTTGGTCACCTGTGCCATCCAGTCCTGCCACCAAACCGTAGCCTACCAACTGGTTGGAACGCACGCCTTGCAGAGACGCAAGGTCCTTGATGCGTTCAGCTTGTACGGAAGCTGAAAACAGCAAAGCAGCAAGGAATGATAAGAATAATTTTGAAGATAAAGATTTCATGCCCATCTTTCTTAAAAAGGCAACATTAGCGTAAAGAAGCGTGCCATCACGCTCAGCACTTGCGCGGTGTCTATAGACTGATTCTGTTTGCTCTCGATGACGGCATCAGCAATCAGCGTTGAATTCACAGTATTCGTGCTACTGATGTTGATAGGATTCACCACGCCGGACAAGCGCACAAATTCTGTACCCTGATTCACAGCCACTTGTTTTTCACCGCTCACTCTAAGGTTGCCATTTGGCAACACTTCAATCACGGTCACTGTAATTGTGCCGGTCACTGTATTGCTATTCCCATCATCCTGATTATCGGCAGATGAAACCTTGGAACTTGAGTTAAAACTGGAACTCAAGTCATTATCAATCTGAGTATTCAATATATTGGCTGAAAAAGGTAATCTCGGTGTAACACCCAGCACTTTCGGTGTACCAATAGCTACTGCTGCGCTTGAAGTGCGATCTGCTGATTCTTTAGTTTTGCGGTTAGCCGAAGTTTTTTCTACTAACAGCACGGAAATAGTATCCCCTACAAAACGTGCACGACGGTCTTCAAAAATTGGACGGCTGTTAGCCGCGTGATAGATAGAACCATCTGCAGCCGCCACTGGAACAGGGTTTGGGCGTATCGTTGTCGGCAATTGCACACGGGTTGGCGGATCGGTATCGCAACCCACTAGCACCAATGCTCCAATAACCAAAAAACCATAACGAATCATACTATTCAACCTCATCACCTAATTTTATAACTGCACCAATCTTTGCAGCATCTGATCCGAAGCCTGAATGGATTTGGAATTGATCTCATAAGCACGTTGCGCTTGGATCATGTTGATCAATTCTTCCACCACGCTGACGTTGGAGTTCTCCAAAAAGCCTTGCTGGATGCTGCCTAACGCATTGGTACCCGCAGTACCAGTATTCGGCGTGCCAGAAGCGGTCGTTTCCAAGTACAGATTATCGCCTATGCTTTGCAAACCGGTTGGACTAATAAAGTTGGTCAGCGTAATCGGTCCTTGGGTAGTCACGACATTGCCAGGCTGAGTAATCGTTACCGTACCATCTTTGCCGATAGCCACGGAAATGGCATCTACCGGAACCGTAATCTGTGGCTGCAAAGGGTCGCCATTTGCGGTTACTACCACCCCTTGATTATTGGTCTGAAAAGCGCCGTCGCGGGTGTAAGCCAAAGTGCCATCTGGCAACTGTATCTGGAAAAAACCGTTGCCCTGTATCGCCATGTCGAAGTTATTTTCAGTCTGTTGGATGCCGCCTTGAATATGGATACGCTCAGTAGCAACCGGACGCGCACCAGTACCAAGCTGCAAACCAGAAGGAACTTGGGTTTGTTGTGAGGCTTGCGAACCAGGTTGACGTAAGGTTACATAAATCAAATCCTCAAACACTGGGCGTGAACGCTTAAAACCATTGGTGCTGACGTTAGCCAAGTTATGCGAAATAACGTCAATATTGGTTTGCTGGGATTCCATCCCGGTTTTGGCAATCCAGAGTGATCTAAGCATGATATTTTCCTAAAGTAATTTTAGTTATTAAGAAGAAAGTGACATTATTTGCGTAGCTTTTGCGTTGTTTTCATCCGACTTCTGCATCATCTTCACTTGCATATCAAACATGCGTGAGGCCTCGATGATGTTAATCAACGTATTGACAGCGCTAACATTGCTGGACTCCAGCACACCAGAGGCGATATTGACATTTGCGTCGGCAGGCGCAGCTTGACCATTTTTTTGACGGAACAGCCCGTCATCACCGCGCACCATATCCTGATCAGCAGGATTAACCAATTTAAGACGACCCACTTGCACCGCGTTCTGCACTTGGTTATTGGTCACCAAGCTCACCGTACCGTCTTTAGACACATACACTTCAGAGTCCTCAGGGACAGTGATAGGGCCACCATCACCAATCACTGGCAAGCCGGTATTGGTTACTAGTAAACCTGTGCTGGTAATTTCCAGCGCACCGTTCCGGGTATAAGCTTCTCCACCTTTGGAGTCTTGCACCGCAAACCAACCACGGCCTTGCATAGCCAAATCTAGTGGACGCCCAGTAGTTTTCAATGTGCCACCAGACAAATCTGCATTCGGGGTTGAGTCGACCACAAAAGCACGCGTAGGCATGCCAGGGCCATATACCGGCAAGGCACGAAACGCAGTGTTTTGCGCCTTGTAACCATCAGTTGATGCATTGGCAAGATTGTTGGCTAGCACTGCTTGCTGATAGAAGCTGTGCTTGGCACCAGTCATCGAAATGTAGAGCAGTCTGTCCATGTCGTTCTCTTAAATTAGCTTATTAGCTTGCTACTTATCGCAGGTTAACGATGGTTTGTAAGATGGAATCCTGCGTCTTGATCGTTTGGGCATTAGCCTGATACACGCGCTGAGCGATAATCATATTCACCAATTCTTGCGTCAAATCCACGTTGGAATCTTCGGTCGCAGCACCCTGCAATGGACCATGATTGCCGTCGGTTCCCGGGGTTTGATTTAGCGCAGCACCAGATTCGGAAGTTTCTACCCACTGGTTATTGCCGATAGGCTGCAAACCTTGTGGGTTGCGGAAAGAATCCAAGGTAATCTGAGCAAGATCCTGTGATATCCCATTGGTGTAACGACCCACGATCACACCGTCTGCACCCACATTGAACCCCGCCAAAGAACCGGTGGTATACCCATCTTGGTTTAGCGTGTTCACTTTGTAATTGGATCCAAACTGCGTGGAGTTACTAAAATCCACTGGGAAAGCTTGAGGTGTCACAATTGCACCGACATAACCTTGTTCTGCGTCTGTAAGAGATTCTGCGAAAGGCGCTGAAGTCAGTATACCGGACGTGTTGAAAACCAAGTTACCAAGCGATACCGTACCAGCAGCAGAAAGATCTGTGAACACTGGCACTGCACCCGCTGGATTGGTAAGAGTTGCATACACGGTCCATGTATTTGCAGCCGCTGTTTTCACAAAATACATCTGATATGTGTGGGCATTACCTAGACTGTCATAGGTGGAAATGGCGGTGGAACGGTTATAAGAAGTTGGATCTGCAAAATTAAATACGGCAGTCGCTGGAACGGCCTCGCGCGAATCCAAGTTGACTACTGCCTGAATTCCTTGAAATGCTGCCGTTACATTTTGCCCCGTCGCAACTGCCGGAACGTCCGAAGTATTCGCGGGGTCGAACAGGCGTACATCTGTCACGATGGGGGTAAGCACCCCGCTGGTACCCTGATAACCTTGCAGTCTGTAGCCTTCGGCAGTGACCACATAACCATTCTTATCCAACTGAAACTGGCCGTTACGACTATAGCTAATATCGCCACCATTGCTCACGCGGAAGAAACCGCCGCCGTTGATGGCTACATCCAGCGGGTTATTGGTCACGGTAATGCCGCCCTGAGTGAATTGCTGTGTGACATCCACAACTTTGGTGCCTAGACCGATACTATTGGTACCGGCTCCCACCAAAGAATTAGCATATACGTCAGCAAATTCAGCACGGGATTGCTTGAACCCCACGGTACTTGCATTAGCCACGTTGTTACCGGTCACATCCAAACTTCTGGAAGACGCATTCAGCCCACTTAAACCTTGTTGAAAGCCCATTTATTTTCTCCTTAGTTCTAAATTTGTTGTCGTAAAGTTAGAGAATTTGTCTAACTTCAGATAAATCTACTAAACCAAAGCCCGACACATTTAAATTCGGACCCGCCGTATTCATCAACACACTATTAACAGTACCAACCGCGAGACTGGTAGCCGCTACCGCGCTACCACCCTGCGTGGCTTGCACGGTAAACTTGTAAGTTCCAGCAGCGGCTTTAGCGCCAGCGTCTGTCAAGCCATCCCAACCAAATATCGACGAACCTACATCTCGTTTACCTAAATCCAGCTTGCGCACTACATTACCGTTGCTATCTGTTATCGTGACCTTTACGCTTTCCGCAGCAGTGGTCAGATCTACGCCAGCAAGTGCAGCGCCATTTCCGGCACTATCGAAACTCAAGTCAACAAACGAACCTGGTGCCAGAACGCCATGATTGATGAGAGCAGCCGCTTGATAAGCCTGCGATTGACTCATGGCGGCTAAGGTGGCATTGAGCTTCTCAATACCAGTAACGGTAGAGAGCTGCGCCATTTGCGAGGTGATTTCCGCATTATCCAAAGGATTCAGCGGGTCTTGATTCTTCATTTGCGTGACTAACAGCTTCAAGAAACGGTCTTGCTGCGCCTCCGCCGTAGTTGCATTCTTCTTTGCCTGAGCCGTCTGCGAGATCAGCGCGGAGGTTGAGTCTACTGATGAGGTTGCCATGATTTACTTCTCCTGATTAAGAGCCAAGCGCAATGGTGCGCTGGATCATTTGTTTGGCGGTATTCATCATTTCCACGTTGGCCTGATAAGAGCGCGACGCGGAAATCATGTTGACCATTTCTTCCACCACATTCACATTGGGCATGGTGATGTAGCCCTCTTGATTAGCGTATGGGCTGGAAGGGTCGTACACCATCTTCATTGGTGCTGGATCATCAATCACCTTTTGCACCACCACACCTGCCGTACCTTTCGGTGAACCCTTGTTGATAGGCTTGGCTTCAAACACCACTTGCTTGGCTACATAGGGTTTGCCATTAGAACTAGTCACGCTGTCGGCATTGGCCATATTACTGGCCACCACGTTGAGGCGCATGGATTGCGCCGTCATTGCCGAACCCGCGATATCGAATACGTTAAACAACGCCATTAGTTGTTACCTCCTCTGAGGGCGAGGTTATCGCCTTGGATGGTGCCGTTGATGAATGTCAGCGTGGACATATACTTGAGTGAATTTTCGGTGAACTGCGCTTGTTCGATGTTGCTATCTACGGTGTTGCCGTCAATGCTAGGCTGCACCACGGTACGGAACATTGGCTCTATGCCATACAGCGTATCTTTGGCCTTGCCGCTGAGATGCTTTTCTGAAGTCTTGACCATCTCTATGCCTTTTTTGACATTACTCAATGCCTTTTTCATGGCATCAGCAAAATCAATATCCACCGCGTTATAGTGCGGGGTATCGGCGTTAGCGATGTTGGATGCGATCAATTGTTGGCGGAAGCTGCGAACTTCGAGCGCTTTTTCTTGAAACGCAAAGGCTTTATCAATACTGTTCATAACCATTCGATTCACAATGAGACACGGCTGATTAAGCATTATCCATGCCAAATAGCGGAGAATGGCATAAAACAAAGGCTCGCAGAGGAGTTGCACGAGAAAATGAAAAGCTGTGGCGGCAAGGGCTTGCCGCTTATGGCAAGCGCTTAAGTATTACCTTCCGCTGCAAAAACTCGGTTGCGTCCAGCGTGTTTGGCAAGATACATGGCTTGGTCGGCGCGTTTGATAACATCCTCTTGGGACTCTTGGGGCAAACGCTCCGCCACGCCGGCGCTGAAGGTAATCAAAATCTTCTGGTTGTCGTGCAGAAAAATGTTCTTGGTCAGGTCGCGTTGCACCCGCGTCATCACCTCCACACCTTCTTCCCGCGGCGTTTCCGGCAGGATGATGACAAATTCTTCGCCGCCGTATCGCGCCAACACGTCTGACGGGCGCAATGCGTCGCGCGTCACTTTGGCCAGATGCGTCAGCGCTGCATCGCCCGCATCATGCCCTATACCATCATTAAGTTTTTTGAAGTGGTCAATATCCAAAATCGCCACGCTGATGGGCGTTCCGCTGCGCTCGGAACGCCCAAATTCGCGCTCGAAGGCATCGGTCATACCACGCCGATTTAATGCGCCGGTAAGAAAGTCCTCGTGTGCCAACTCGCTAAGTTGGGAAATTTCCAGCGTCAGCTCACGTACCTTCTCGTGCGCTTCGTCGCTTTTCACTTGCAACTCTTGCATTTCGTCATGCGCGCGCAGCGCGTCCATCTGCATCGAATGCGTATCGCGCATCAGCCCATCAAGTACTACGTTCAAATCCACTATATCCGACGTGCCACTGATTTGCGCTTGATACCCTTCAATCTTGGTGTGATATTTACTGGTGTATTCGGTCATTTGTGCCAATTTATTTACAAAATCTTCAGTCATGCGCTTCAGGCTTTCTCGCGCTTCCAAAACACTATGCTTGAGCTTGCCTTGCTTGAACAACAGCTCCTTCAAGGCGCTTTCCGCGTCGTACAGCGCCTCAATATCTAGCGGTTGAGCAATAATGTCGCGGATAATCTGTGTCTGGCCTTGCATCCATTCGTCATCCACCACCAGTTCGCTGATGTTATCCACCAGCAGACGCATCAGTTGCAGCAGTTCCTCGTGCAAGCGCGATTCGGCATTCTGATTCATCTCCAGCCGATACCAGAAAGCCTTGAGCGCCTCACCCAGCTTTTCCATTTCCTTGTCAGATCTAGCACTTCTGGCTTGCCCCAGCACATCTTGAGCGTGGCGCTCCAGTTCTGGCAGGTACTGCAAACGCGAGGCGATGCCAAACGCTAAGGTTTGAATCAGCATCTCGCGCCACCAGATAGCAGTTGCTGTGGGCAAACCGGAAGAATCTTCCACCTCCACAGGTGCGTTTTCTTGCAATTCTGCCAGTAGCCCCGGTTCCAATGATTCAGCATTACCCTTCCACAAGCTCACCAGTCCTTGCAACTTGATGGTCAGCGCTGCAGCGTCACCCCCAAAATTACTCAGGACACGTTCCAACGCCTCTTTTTTCTTGGTAACAGTAAAGCCGGGGCGATTAGCCTCCAGTTCGCGTAGCAACTCCCGCAACACCTCCCCCCAGTTGCCTACCATATTGCCCGCCGGAATCAACTGCCGCACTTGTTGTTCCAACGCTGCCACATCACCTTTGTTGGCTGCAGTTTCCATCTGCACCGCCAGCCCCAGCCACTTGGAATGGGTGCTACCTGCGTCGCGCAACAAGCGTATCAAAAGTTGTAGCGCATCTTCAGACTTACTACCGGCAATCTCGTCATAAGCACGTTTGAAGTTATCCGGTGTAGGCGGTTGCCTGCGCTGCACCAGAGTTTTTAGCGCCAGTCGGGCAATGTCGGTGGGGGTTTGAACCAGTGTTTCGTCTTGTGTCATTTAGGTATTCCGATTGTTTGTTACTGCGTTGTACCAGAGCTTATAGCGTTAGAATACGCTAAATCTTTAATCCTAGTTAATGAAGCCCATGCACCCAAGCAATTCCTATTTCGCACTCGGTCTCGCTCTCTTCTGTAGCCTCGCACACGCCGCCGAATGGCAATCGCGCGAGTCTATCCTAGCTGCCGCCGAGAGCTTTGTCGCACAAAAAACCGCCAACATTGACGGTGAAGTTACCATCTCCAGCACTCCACCCGACGCACGGGTAAAAGTTGCCAAATGCGACAACCTAGAAAGCTCGCTGCAATCAGGCAATAAACTGTGGGGCAGAACCAGCGTCACCGTCAGTTGTAACTCGCCCGCCAAGTGGTCGCTGCGCGTTCCGGTCAACATCAAGGTGGTGGGACAAGCCTTAGTTGCTACCCGCGCCATCGGCAGTGGGCAAACCATAGAAGCACAGGACGTGACGGTAGAAACGCTGGATCTAACACCCTACCCAATTGGTGTATTCAAAAACCCGGAACAGGCGATAGGCAAGGTCACCGCCAGCAGCATCGCCGTCGGCGCACCGCTCCGCGCGGAGGTTTTAAGGGCGCAGATGCTTATCAAACAAGGTCAGCAAGTGGTGGTGGTGGCGCAAAGCGCCCACATCAAAGTCAGTACCGAGGGCGTGGCAATGAACAACGCCCAAGCAGGGCAAGTGGTGGGGGTAAAAACCAAGTCCGGTGCGGTTGTTAAAGGCATCGCCAAAAGCGAAGGGGTAGTGGAAGTTAATTTTTAATACCGCTTCAAGGTCTAGGATGCGCCATGCGCATCCTAGTGCAGACATAGCTTATGAAATCAAGATTGCGTAGAGTTCATCCTTGAGCTTAAGCCGTTTCTTTTTGAAATCTTCAAAAGTCTCATCAGCCACAGGAATGTCCTCAGCCTCAAGACGAATCACTTCACGATTCAACAAATGATACTCATCAAACAACTTGGCGAAATGCGCGTTACTCAACTTGAAACTGTGAATTTTTTCGCGCAACTCAGGAAATTCAGTTACCAGATCGTGATGAACAGCAGCCATAATCTCTCCTTAAACAGTTAGGGTTCTTAAAGGAGCGATTCTACGCGCTCAATAATGAACATTATTGATCTATATCTACAAATACCTAGTTACAGTGTTGTTTTCCTGCCACGCCCTCTACTTATTAAACCAAGTCAACGTCCCCGCCTTCATATCCGGCACCAGTATGGTTTTGCCATCGGCGGCTAAACCAATATCCGCAGCGGATTGAAACTGCACCTTCACCCATTCCAGGTTCCCATCTTTTTTGAGCGTGAACAGGCGACCATTTTTCCAGTCGCTAATCCAGAGCGCACCGCGTTTGTCACGTACTAAACCATCAGCACCACCAAAACCTTCGACCACACGTTCCATCTTGCCGGTGTTGAGGGTGATGCGGTACAACATGCCGGAGACAAAATCCACCATCAGCAGATGATCGTTACCATCGGCCAGTAAACCATTGGGAGCCAACACGCGCGGGTCATCGCCGTTGACCACAACGGTCACTTTGCCGTCTGCCGCCACGCGATATACCGCACCGCCCCTACCTTGCAGATCCCCACTATCGGATACAAACAGGCTGCCATCCTTGCCGAATTCGAGGTCGTTCAGGAACTGTGGTTTTGCGGGAAAGGCCTCTGCTGCGACAAATACGCTCCACTTGCCGTCTTTACCCACTTTCAAAATACGCGTCTTATCCGCCACGTACAGCGCGCCTTTTGAGTAGGCCAATCCCTTGGGATCATCCATACCGCTGGCAAACACTTTAGCCTTGCCGTCTGCGCCTATCACGGCGATATCACCATCCCCATCCTTACCAAATTCGCCTATTTCGGAAACATAGATACGTCCATCTGCAACTACCACTGACTCTGGATTCTTCAAGCCTGTAACTACTTTATTTTCGGCGGCATAGGCGTTAAAACTGGCAATAAGTGCTACAACTAAAATACTATTTTTCAACTTAACAACTCCCTAAAAATATTCAAAAAAACTAAATTTCGGCTCACGCCCGACAATAGACACAATACCGCACGGAGAACGCGTAAAGTCGGCCGCCATAGCGGTTTGGATACTGCTCTGCAAGGCGCTGTCTGCCTGTATCTGGGTCATGATATTCTGCATGGCAGCATCAAAGGCCTTGCCGACTTCGTTATCCTGATAGATTGAAGTCAACTGACCAAACTGTTCGCCTTCGGCCTTGTAGGTAGCCAAAGGCTGACCATCGCCGCGATGCAACTGTACCTTGAGTTTGGCGTAATAGGTAGACGACGCAGGGTTGTAAACCAAACGGGAATTCACCCAGGCAATGAGATCCGCCGTCTTACCAGCCTCGCACGCGCCCACGTTACTGAAACGCCGGGCCAAGGCACGACTGGCAGCATCTTCAGCGATGACCGTGTAATCTACCCAACGTGTATAAAGTGGCGCAACACCCACCACTGTGGGATGCCCGTACCTATCCGGGCTGGTATAAACGAGCAAGCTGGGTTCAGCTGCCCAAGCAGTATTGATCGTCATTACGCCGACTAGTGTTGCCAAAAATAATCGTTTCAATTGGATTCTCCTTTGTAGATTATCCGATACACCAAACCTGCCCTATCGTCCGAAATATACACCGCACCATCTGGCGCTACCGCTACGTCTACCGGCCTGCCCCATGCACCTTTGTTGGATAGCCAGCCAGTAATGAAGTCGCTCACCTTTACTGGCTTGTCTTGCTCAAAGTGTACTCTAACTACTTTGTAACCTGAAGGCTGGTTTCGGTTCCATGAACCATGCAAAGCGACCAGCGCATCTGAACGGTACTCCACCGGAAATGTGGTTTTGTCCAGAAAAGCGATGCCTATAGGCGTGGAATGCGCTGGCAAAGTAATGGCTGGAGACTGCATGCTAGAGCAATCCCCGGCAAAGTTAGGGTCAACAAACTTGTCGCCCCAACAATGCGGCCAACCGTAAAAACCGCCTGCCTGAATCTGGTTAAGATGCTCCGGCGGCAAATCATCATTCACCACACCGTTCTTGTTGCCGGAACGCATATCCGCGCCATTGTTAGTGGCAAACAACTCGCCGGTTTTTGGATGCCAAGCGAAGCCTTGCGTGTTGCGCAGTCCCGTTGCCCAGATGGAGCTTGGCGCATGGCGACCTAAGGTCTGTAAAGCGCCAGCTGGCTTTCCTTCCACCGTGTAGCGCAGCATGGTGGCACGTAGCGGCTCATTCTCTACGCACACATTACAACTGGAACCCACATTGAGATACAAATAACCGTCGGGCCCTAGCTTCAAAGTTTTCTTGGTGTGGCCGCCCGATGGCAGATCAAAAATCACTGGCATGGCACGGCCATCCTCCAGCTTTACCACCCCATCCTGATTCGCCACGTACAACATATCACCGACAAAAGCCAAGCCATGTGGTCCGTTGAGTTGCTCGGCCACAATGATCACCTTATCAGCCACCCCGTCATGATTGGCATCCGGTAGCTTAACCACTTTGTTGTCTAGCCCCAAAGATAGATAAAGATCGCCTTGCGGACTGAATGCCATCATGCGTGGACCACGAAAATAGCTACTTCCTCCAGATTCCAACCTTGCGAAGATAGTGGCTTGAAAGCCAGTGGGGAGTTTGAGTGCTGAAATTGGATCGGGCGGAACAGGCAGCATTGAAGCCAAATCAGCGCGTGATAAAGCAGCAAAAAACAACAACAAAAAGTAAGAAATTATCCGCATGGCCTTAACCAAATCAGGTTAATACATCACTCCATATATTTTTAGCCCACGCCTGCGCAAACTTTCCTTCCTGCTCACTTGGCTTGTCAGAGACACCACCTCCATCGGCGGGCAACATGACTTTTTTGGCTGAGTCATAACGGTATACATTTGCAACATGCATCGCCAGTTTGTCCGACACATAGCTGTAACAAGTATTGGCAAACACGGGTTGTGGATCAGGGTCTTGTCCGGCCAGCAAATTGGCAATCGCCGAGGCACATACTTTAGCTTGTGAAGTAGCCATGTGGGCGGACTTGGGCAGTGCGGCGGAAACTGAATCACCGATGATGTGCACGTTGGGTGCCACTTTGGATTCGTAGGTCAAAAAATCCACCTCGCACCAGCGTTTATCCACGTTGGCAACACCCGCCAGTTGTGCGACTTTGCCCGCGCGTTGTGGTGGGATTACGTTGAGCACGTCGGCTTTGACTGTTTCGAACTCGGTCTTCACCGTGCGATTTGCTACGTCCACTTCCATCACTTGGCTGTTTGCCCGATATTCGATCATGCCGGGATACAAGTCCGCCCACGCGTTGGTGAACAAACTCTTTTTGGAAGTGATTTCAGGGTTCGCATCCAGCACGATGATTTTGGATTTTGGTTTGTAGTTTTTAAGGTAAAAAGCTACCTGACTGACGCGCTCATACGGCCCCGGCGGGCAACGGTACGGCGCTTTGGGGATGCTAATCACAAACACGCCACCGTCAGTCATGGTTTCCAATTGTAGGCGCAGATTGACAGTTTGTTCACCCGCTTTCCAAGCGTGGGGGATGATTTGCTGCGCGTCAGAGCTTTGCAACATGGGGAGACTTTCCCACATAAAGTCCACGCCAGGCGCAACAATGAGGCGCTCGTAGCCCAACTCATCGCCATCATCCATGACGATGCGGCGCTTGGTCACATCTACCGCCGTCACTTCAGCATATAAGCGCTTGACGTGATAATTATCTAAACCGGAAAAGTTGAACGTGAGGTCGCCTATCTTCTTGCTGCCGCCTAGTACCAGATTGCTCAAGGGGCAGGAAATAAAAGTGGTGCTCTGCTCAATCAGCACTATTTCCACTGCCTCACCCGCCCATAAACGCAAATACTTGGCTGCCGTAGCACCGGCGTATCCGCCGCCAATAATGATGATGCGCTTAGTCACGCTCGCCCAGCTTGGTTGTGGCAACGCGCCTAAGGCTGCTCCGGCACCCACTAATTTAAGAAAGTCGCGGCGTAGCATGATTAGAAGTTGAGTGGCATGGGTGATGCAGATGCCTTACGTGGTTGTGCTGCGAAGTAGTCGGCCAACAGCTCGATTTCAACCTCGGTCAAGCCTTTGGCGTGATGTTGCATAACAGTGGAAGGGCGGTCGCCCTTGCGAAAAGCCATCATCTGAGTGACAAAATACGTCCTATCCAAGCCCGCCAGTACTGGTGTTCCTCCCACACTGTTACCGTTGCTTCCATGACATGCCGCACAAGAAGCCGCCAATACCCGTATATGGTTATTTGCCTCAACCGCGCCTGCGGACAAGGCATAACTCATCAACAAGCATGCAGCTAGATTTTTTGCAGCTGTCATGTAGTGGAAACTGTGCTTCAGAAGCACTTATCGTCTTTACAGCCGTCATCTTTGGCACCGTATTTGGTCAACAGTTTGACCGTTTCAGCATTCCCCTGGTCTGCTGCCATGCGCAAAAGGGAAACACCGCCACGGATTTTGATGTTGGGGTCAGCACCCTTTTGCAACAAATATTCCAGCAAATCATTATTGCCGTCATATGCCGCGTGTGCGCTAGCGGTCATTTTGGTGATGGGATGACGATAATTGATATCAGCGCCACGCTCCGCCAAGACTTTCACTACCGCCAATTGATTTTTAGCCGCGGCGGACAACAAAGGTGACCAGCCAAAGAACACGTCCTTCACCGATGCCACACCCGAGTCCAAGTACTTATTCACCGTAGCCGTGTCACCCTCGGTCACCGCACCCATAAACTCGATTTGCTCGTCATCTGTCATTGCATAAGTCATGAAGGGTGCGAACAATGCGACCGCCAAAATTACACTTTTAATAAACTTCAATTCAACTCTCCTAGATTTATTTTGAACATCTTGTTAATCAACATATTAACCAACTAACCCACAAATTTACGTGCATTTCTAAACATCCGCATCCACGGTGCGTCCTCATACCAATCATCCGGATGCCAACTATTCTGCACCGCGCGGAATACCCGTTCTGGATGCGGCATCATAATACTGAAACGCCCGTCCGGCGTGGTCAACCCGGTAATGCCTTGATGTGAGCCATTAGGGTTGAACGGATAGATTTCGGTAGCTCTGCCATCGTTATCCACAAAGCGCAGTGTAATCAAATTCTGTTTCCGCGCCAGTTCGACAGCGACACTGGAAGAAAATTCCGCAAAACCTTCGCCGTGAGCCACGGCAATCGGCATGCGGCTACCATCCATGCCCGCAAAGAACAGCGAAGGCGAGTCTAAAACTTCCACCATGGCAAACCGCGCTTCAAATTGCTCCGATTTATTCCGCACGAAATGCGGCCAGAACTCTGCTCCAGGAATCAAGTCATGCAAATTGCTCATCATCTGGCAACCGTTGCATACGCCCAGCGCAAAGCTGTCTTTGCGTTGAAAGAAAGCGCTGAATTCATCCCTAGCCCGCGCATTAAATAAAATAGACTTCGCCCAGCCCTCACCCGCACCGAGCACGTCCCCATAAGAGAATCCGCCGCAAGCCACCAATCCGGCAAAATCTTTAAGGCTTGTACGGCCAGCGATGATATCGCTCATATGCACATCGTGCGCCTCAAATCCGGCACGATCAAAAGCTGCGGCCATTTCCACATGACCATTCACGCCTTGTTCTCGCAGCACCGCCATTTTCGGGCGTTTGCCGCTGGCAATATAAGGCGCTGCGATGTCGTCATTGAGATCAAAACTCAACCGCGCGTTCAGTCCGGGATCGTAGGTGTCCAGCAAACTATCGTATTCTTGCTGCGCGCACAGCGGGTTATCGCGCAAACTCTGCATATGGAATGTGGTTTCCGACCACCAACGGTGTACATCACTGTGGCGCTCGTCAAACACCATCTCGCCGTTGCACACGATGCGAATGTGTTTACCGGTGACCATACCTATCACTTGCGCCATACCGTTAAAAGCCATAGCGACACTTTCCACGTCCTCTGCTCGTACTTGCAGCACCGCCCCCAGCTCCTCACTAAATAGCGCGGGAATGGCTTCGGTAATGCCCAAATCCACGACAAATCCACAATGCCCAGCAAACGCCATTTCCACCAAGGTCACGAACAGCCCGCCATCGGATCGGTCGTGATAAGCCAGAATCTTGCCCGCTTGGTTAAGACTTTGTACCGCGTTGAAGAAAGTTTTCAGGTGTTCGGCATCGTCCAGATCCGGTGCGATGTTATCCGTTGCGCCATACACCTGGGCTAGTGCCGAACCGCCCAATGCGTTCTTGCCCAATCCTAAATCCACCAGCATCAGCGCCGTTTCACCCACATTGGTACGCAGTTGCGGTGTGAGGGTTTTGCGTACATCAGGCACCGGCGCAAAAGCGCTCACGATAAGGGAAATCGGTGCGGTAACGGCCTTTTGCTTACCGCTGTCATCCCATATGGTCTTCATAGACATCGAATCTTTACCTACCGGAATGCTGATGCCCAAAGCTGGGCACAGCGCCATGCCTACCGCACGTACCGTGTCGTAGAGTGCCGCGTCTTCACCTTGATGCCCGGCAGGAGCCATCCAATTGGCAGAAAGCTTGATGTCGCTCAAGTTTTCTATCCCCGCTGCAGCAATGTTGGTAATCGCCTCCGCAATCGCCATACGCCCAGAAGCCGGCGCGTCTATCAGGGCCAGCGGCGCTTTTTCGCCTATGGCAAACGCTTCGCCACGATTGGTTTGATAGCCTGCCAAGGTCACCGCCACGTCCGCCACCGGCACTTGCCACGGCCCAACCATTTGGTCACGTGCCACGAGGCCAGTCACGGTACGGTCGCCTATAGTGATGAGGAAGGTTTTATCGGCCACTCCGGGCAACCGCAGCACGCGCTGAGCAGCCTCGGTCACATTGATTTCGCTCCAGTCAAAAGCGGGTAGTTGGCGAACTTGATGCTTAACATCGCGCGTCATTTTCGGCGGCTTGCCCAGCAGCACTGACAAATCCATATCCACCGGCTTGTTATCGAAGTGACTATCGGCCAAAGTCAGATGTTTTTGCTCTGTCGCCATGCCGACAATAGCGAACGGGCAGCGCTCACGCTCGCAAATTTGCTTGAACAGCTCGACGTTTTCCGGTAGTACAGCCAGCACATAGCGCTCCTGCGCCTCGTTACACCAAAGTTCTTTAGGCGACATGCCCAGCGCTTCATTTTGAATATCGCGCAACTGAAAAAATGCCCCGCGCCCGGCATCATTCACCAGCTCCGGGAAAGCGTTGGAAAGCCCACCTGCGCCCACATCATGAATCGCCAGAATGGGATTCTGCTCGTTCATCTGCCAGCAACGATCTATCACCTCCTGCGCA
This sequence comes from Methylophilales bacterium, assembly GCA_021414145.1. GTDB lineage: Bacteria > Pseudomonadota > Gammaproteobacteria > Burkholderiales > Methylophilaceae > CAILHX01. The sequence continues at coordinate 35,092 of JAIOOY010000073.1, forward strand.
CGGCGTTCCAGTTCAGGATTGCCACGCTGCACTGAGTCAAAATCCAGATTTTCCGCATTAGAACCGCTACCCATGCTCGATGCAGCGCCGCCGCCCAAACCTATCAACATGGCGGGGCCACCCAATTGAATCAGAATCGCACCGTCAGGGATGGCATGCTTCTTGGAATGTCGTGCCGAAATGTGTCCGATGCCACCCGCCAGCATGATGGGCTTGTGATAACCACGAACCTCATGATCACTTTCAATCTCCAAAGTGCGGAAATAGCCCGCAATGTTGGGGCGCCCAAACTCGTTGTTATACGCCGCGCCGCCCAATGGACCATCTATCATGATTTGTAGTGCGGAGGCGATTCGACCAGGCTTACCGTAACCAGCTTCCCAAGGCTGTTTGAAGTGGGGAATCTCCAAATTTGATACCGAAAATCCGGTCAAGCCCGCCTTGGGTTTGGAGCCGCAACCGGTCGCGCCTTCATCGCGGATCTCGCCCCCCGCACCCGTCGCCGCTCCGGCAAAAGGCGAAATCGCCGTCGGGTGATTATGGGTTTCCACCTTCATCAGAAAGTGCATGTCATCTTGCTCATAGCCGTAACGCCCGTCGGCCTGCGCGTTGAAGCGCTGTGTGGTTTCACCCGCCACAATCGAGGCGTTATCTGAATAGGCGACTACCGTGTTGCCCGGGTTCAGCTTGTGTGTGTTACGTATCATGCCAAACAGCGAGTTTTCTTGTTTCTCGCCGTCTATCACCCAATCCGCATTAAAAATCTTGTGGCGACAATGCTCAGAGTTAGCCTGCGCAAACATCATCAGTTCCACATCAGTAGGGTTACGTCCTATACGTTGAAAATTTTCTACCAGATAGTCCACTTCATCCGCCGACAAAGCCAATCCCATAGACTGATTCGCCTTATCCAGCGCGGCCTTGCCGCCATTAAGGATGTCCACCGTACTAAGCGGCGCAGGATTGGCGACCTCCACCAGTTTGGTCGCGTCGTCCAGCGAGCTAAATACCGCCTCGGTCATACGATCATGGATCAGCGGCAACAGCGCGGCTTTCTCATCCTTACCCAACGGCTTGCCGTCCTGCGTCGTCACATAAAACACCACACCACGCTCAATCCGCGTGACCTCCTCCAAGCCGCAATGCTGTGCAATCTCAGTCGCCCGTGATGACCAAGGAGAAATCGTGCCGGGACGCGGAATGACCAACAACTGCTCGCCTGTTGGTGTTTCCTCAGCCATCTTCGGCCCATAGGTGAGTATCTGCTGCAGCGTATTCTTTTGTGTAGGATTGAGCGTGTGCTTCGCCCAGACAAAATGCCAGAACTCGGCGTAGACATGAGTGATGCGCGGTGCGCTGGATTTCAGCGAATTCGCGATCTTATCCAGCCGGAAAGGAGATAAAGCAGCACTGCCACGGATGCGGAGCATGGTTTTTCTTTGAGTTGCAAAGACAGGAATTTTACCCGAAATAGGTGTTTTAGGTTCGGTACAAAACTTCATGGATGCCATAGCAGCCACACATGCTTTCCGCTATAATCCGCAACCTTCTGAAGCGGCTTTGTCGCTTTGGCCCGGTCGGGGCGTAGCGCAGCCTGGTAGCGTACTTGCATGGGGTGCAAGGGGTCGCAAGTTCGAATCTTGCCGTCCCGACCAATTTGAAAGTGACCGCGCCATGTCCCACATCTGGAAACCTCACGTTACCGTCGCCGCCATCGTTGAGCAAAACGGCAAGTTTTTGCTGGT
>JAIOOY010000074.1 GCA_021414145.1 Methylophilales bacterium
ACCCAAGGGCCCATCACCATTTTGGGCGACAACTCCGCTTTTTTCGCTGAGATAGGTGACGTGGAAACGCTTGCCGATGCCATGCTGACAGCCAGTACCAAGCCTGCTTTGAGTAAGCAAAAAGCGCAAGTGGCGCTGGAGCTTTATCAATCTACATATTCCAAGCGTGCGGTGGTGCCTAAGGTCGAGGCCATTTATCAGCAGTTGGCGTCATGAACATCCTGCGCTATTTAGACCAGCCATGGGTGCCTGAATCCATTCCCACCGTTCGCAATCTGCCCGCTCAAAATGACATTCAACGTATCCTCATTATCAAATGGGGCGCGATGGGTGATGTGCTGGTGAGTACCGCAGCGTTGCAAGACGTTCGTTCGGCCTTTCCTCATGCTCACATTGCACTCAACACCATGTCGGTCTTTGAACACTTTTTCAAGGATGACGCGCGGGTGAATGAGATATTCAGTGTAGATATCCGCGGCAAAGAGCGCGGGTTACGTGGCATGGTACGCTGGCTGAAAACAGTACGCGCGGGGCGTTATGACTTGGTGATAGACCTGCAAAGCGTGGATAGATCGCGCATGATGCTGGCTCTGTTACAGCTCACGGGTGGCGGTAGTCGCTATCGCGTGGGGAATAACCCTAGCTGGCCATACAACATCACGCCGCCCAAACTGCCTGCGCTCACACAAGGTTTTATTCGGCAGCGAGCAACGCTCACAGCGGCGGGAATTCCTTCGATTACGGAGTTGCCCAAACCTCATGTGTCAGAGCTACACCAAAAAAGAGTGGCGGCGGTGATGGCGGAACATGGCTTACACGGAGGAGAATTTGCAGTATTGCTTCCCGGTTGCCAGGCTGCTGGCTATTTGAAGCGCTGGGGGGCTGAGCGTTACGCTGCATTAGGACAAATGCTAGTCAACTCAAAGTTGGGCGGCATCAAAAAAATTGTCATTGTCGGCGGCGCGGATGAAATCGAGGATTGCCGGACTATTGCTGAATTGTGTGGCGATAGCGCAGTAAACTTGTGCGGTAAAACTGCGTTGTTGGACTTGCCCCCGTTATGTGCTGCTGCGCGCTGTATCATCGGTAACGATACCGGCACAGCGCACATGCTCACCATGACCGGCACCCCCTTGTTGGCACTGTTCGGACCTACCGACCCGCGCCGTGCAAAACCCATAGGTCGTCATGTGATTGCCTTGCAGGTGGATGTTGCCGACGTACCTTGTCTCAATTGCCACTGCCAACGCCCGTGCGAACACCAAAGCTGTATGAAAGCGATTACGCCGGAGCGGGCTTTTGAGGAAATCACTAATATGATTCAATGATGTGAATTAGGCACTAGACAATCTGCCGCGGCTACATTAAAGTGCCAAACGAGTTATGCCGTAATCGGGTAATCATTATTTTCTGGAATGCACATGCAAATCAACCAACCGAAATCTCTATTTATTGGCCTCTTAACCGCCTCTTTGCTGGCTGGCTGTGCTACGCAATCCAACCGAGATCCATTAGAGGGTCTGAATCGCGGCATCTACAAATTCAATGATGTGGCTGACAAGGCCATTATGAAGCCAGTAGCTGGTGCTTATAAAGCAGTTGTGCCAGAGATGGCGCGTGGCGGTATAGGCAATTTCTTCTCTAACTTGGGCGAAGTCATTACGGTCGCCAATGATTTGCTGCAATTCAAGTTTGATAAAGCCATGACGGGTGCTGGCCGCTTTGCCATCAATTCCACTTTCGGTGTGGGCGGATTGATTGACTGGGCATCTAAGGACGGCATTGAAAGACACAAAGAAGACTTCGGTCAAACGCTGGGAGCTTGGGGTTGGAAAGACAGCCCTTATCTGGTGCTACCCTTATTTGGACCAAGTACGTTGCGCGATACTACTGGCGAATTGGTAGATGGTTTTGCATTCGATCCTATCAGCTACGCTGAACCGCGTCCGCGCAACATTTTGAATCTAACCAAAGGCGTTGATAAGCGTGCACAGTACCTTCCAGGGAGCGACTTGCTGGACGAAGCGGCACTTGACCCTTACATCTTTATGCGCGATGCCTATTTGCAACGCCGTAATGCACAAATCATGGATGGCGAAGGCAAAGCTACTGATGACAGCATTGAAAGTGATGAAGATGATATGAAGGCAACTAAGTAAGTTTTGTTGCATCACAAAAAAGCCTCGCATTGCGAGGCTTTTTTATTCTTCCGCCGTTATTCTCCAGCAATCGTCATATTGTTTACCAGTATCGAACCGCACTGCTTGGAACCCTGTACCAGCACGTCATTTCCCACTGCCGCAATACCTAAGAACATGTCTTTCAGATTCCCAGCTATGGTGATTTCTTCCACTGGATGTTGAATCTCGCCGTGCTCTACCCAGAATCCTGCCGCACCACGCGAATAGTCGCCAGTAACCATATTGATGCCGTGTCCTAGTAGTTCGGTCACCAATAGGCCTTTACCCATATCTTTAATGAGTCCGGGCAAATCACGTGTACCACTTTCTACAATCAAGTTATGGTTGCCACCCGCATTGCCGGTGGTGGTCATGCCCAGTTTGCGTGCCGAATAGCTGGAAAGCACGTAGCCCTGCAACACGCCGTCAATAATCAATTCACGGTCTTGTGTGGCGACACCTTCACCGTCAAAGGCGCTACTAGCCAGCCCTTTGGCTAAGAATGGACGTTCGCTGATATTGATGATGGGGGAGAATACCGGTTTGCCTAAGTAATCCAGCAGAAATGAGGATTTGCGATACAAATTACCACCAGAAATCGCGCTTACCAGATGTGAAATCAAACCAGAAGCCAAGCTTGCTTCGAATAAAACGGGCGATTGTTGGGTCGGAATCATGCGCGAACCGAGTCGGCGCACAGTGCGTTCACCGGCTTTATGACCCACGCTGACAGCGCTTTCCATATCGCCCGAGGCGCGCGCCGTGGTATACCAGTAATCGCGCTGCATTGCGTCTTCCTGTTCGGCAATCACCGAGCAACTGATACTGTGACGCGAGGTGGGATAACCCTGACAAAATCCGTGACTATTGGCATAGGCAAACAAACTTTCGTGCGCCGAAACACTAGCACCTTCGGAGTTATTGATGCGTTTGTCAGTAGCAATGGCGGCGGCCTCGCACTCGCGCGCCATTTGAATTGCCGCATCCACCGAAATATCCCAAGGGTGATAAAGGTCAAGCTCACGTGAGATGTGTGCTAGCAGATTGGCATCCGCCAAGCCACAGAAAGGGTCTTGCGCGGTATAGCGTGCAATGCTGCAAGCCGCTAACACTGTGTCTTTCAACGCTTGCGGGGAAAGGTCAGAAGTGCTGGCATTGCCGCGTTGCTGGCCGAAATAAACAGTGACGGATAGGCCTTTGTCGCGGTTGTATTCTATGGTTTCAACTTCGTCCAGACGTACCGAAATACTCTGCCCGAAGCTCAAGCTGATTTCGGCCTCTGCGGCGCTGGCTCCTGCCAGTTTGGCCTGCTGCAATACATCTTGGGTGAGTTGCTTGAGTTGATCTAAATTGAGGCTAAAACGAGTGTCTTGCATGAGTAGCTTTGAGAAATGGCGTTTAAGAAAGCTGATATGATACCCGACCATGAGCGTACAGCCCGAATTTGAAGCAGAAATTAGCAAAACCCAGCAAAAGCAGTTGATGCATAATCTGCAAGTGCTGGGCGAAGCGTTAGTCGCATTGCCCGTCGCTAAGCTCAAGCAAATTGAGCTGCCGGACAACTTGCGCGAAGCTATTATGGATGCGCAGCGCATCACTGCCCACGGTGGCAGAAGGCGGCAATTGCAATACGTGGGTAAGCTGATGCGGAATGTTGATCCGGAGCCGATTCAACTGAAGCTAGACCAGTGGAACGGCAATCACAATGCGGAAACCGCGCGGTTGCACAGGCTGGAAAACTGGCGGCAACGTTTGATAGATGACGATGCTGCGCTATCCGAGTTTTTGGCGCTTCACGCAAATACGGATGTCCAACATCTCCGCAACCTCATCCGCAACGCCCGCAAAGAAGCCAGCTTGAACAAACCGCCTAAAAGCAGCCGTGAGTTGTTTAAGGTGTTGCGGGAGATGGAGGAGTAACTATTTAGCGCTCAGCGTCACCATTTTTGATACCAATATATCATCCCGCAACAACAGAATTTCCACCGTTTTTCCTGCATTGCTACGTACTGTTTGCACAAAAGTATCGCCATTATTGGTCTCCACTTCGGCGACTTTGAGCACTACGTCATCTTTGCGTATATCAGAGCCTGCAGCAGGGGAGCCTTTAATCACGGCTACCACTGGTACGCCGGGTTGATCCTCATCTTCTTTGCGATCACGCACATGCAAACCCAGCACTGGGGGCGGTAGCTTCATCCAGAACGTGGCGTAATAGTCATAGCGCAACTCAGGAAATTCCATCAACAGGCCTTCTCCATCCCCTCTCTCGGTTTCTGGTTTAGCCATTTTCAGTGCCTTCTCCTTGGCCGCAGCAATTTTGGCATCCATGGATTGTTTGCCCAGACTGGTGATGTACACCAAAGCTAAATCTGCATGTACTTTTTGCGCTTGTGCACCTAGTTGTTCCGGGTCAACATCTCCAGCTTGAAAGCCGGAAGTGCCCATCTGATCGTAACCATCTTCCAGCAAGTGCTGGTAGTCCGTCTCGCGATTGGTACCGCGAAACACATGCGGCGCCTCTGCAGTTGGCTTGCTAGCTGCAAAACGTTGTTTATAATTTTGCGTGTAAGGGTTGTCGGATTTCGGTTCGTCGGCCAATGCCAGATGAGTAGTGAAACCTACCAATAAAAACGCCAATAACCCGTTTTTTAAGTGTTGCATGCAATACCTTTCATTAGTTGAATGAGCCTCGCGACACGGCGATGGTATGATAAAACCTTATCTATTCCTGTGACATAGCTATGACGAAACAATTCATTAAAATCGGTTTAGTCAGCATTAGCGACCGCGCCTCACAAGGGGTATACGACGATAAAGGCATTCCCAGTCTGCGCGATTGGTTGAATACCGCGCTTGTTACCAAGTGGCAAGAAGTCAGCCGTATTATCCCTGATGAGCGAATGGAAATCGAATCAATGCTCAAAGATTTAGTAGATTATGAAGGATGCAATCTCATCTTGACTACTGGCGGCACTGGCCCCGCAGTGCGTGATGTGACGCCAGAAGCCACGTTAGCCATAGCCGACCGCGAGATGCCCGGTTTTGGCGAGCAGATGCGCCAAATCAGCTTAAATTTCGTGGCTACCGCCATTTTGTCACGACAAGTCGCCGTCATTCGTAAGCAATGTCTCATTATCAACTTGCCCGGCCAGCCTAAATCCATCGCGCAAACGCTGGAAGGATTGAAACACGAGGACGGCACACAAAAAGTTCACGGTATCTTTGCCTCCGTACCCTATTGCCTAGACTTGATAGGCGCCCCCTATATTGAAACCCATGACGATATCGTAAAGGCGTTTCGCCCGAAAACAGCACAAAATCCAGCCACACAAAATTGATCCATGACCCCAGAATTCGATCTCATCGCCAAGTATTTTACCCGAGCCACGCCGCGCACCGCGCTGGGGGTAGGGGATGATGCCGCATTGCTGGTCGTGGGTGCAGGTATGGAACTCGCTATCTCTACCGACATGCTGGTAGAGGGGACACATTTCTTTCCTGATGCCGACCCGCGTTTGCTGGGCTGGAAGGCGCTGGCAGTGAATGTTTCTGACATGGCGGCGATGGGCGCTAACCCGCACTGGGCAACCCTGGCTTTATCTTTACCAAAAATTGATGACGCTTGGCTCAAAGGCTTCTCGGAAGGTTTTTTTGATTGTGCACAACGATTCGGCATAGACTTGATAGGTGGTGATACCACGCGTGGTCATTTGACCATCAGTATCACCATCATGGGTGACATCCCGCGTGGCGGCGCTTTGCGGCGGGATGGTGCTAAATTCAAAGACGACATTTGGGTTTCAGGTCAACTTGGTAATGCAGCACTGGGATTGGCAGCACTGCGTGGTTTAGTGGACAGAGATGGCTTGGAATCTTGCATTGCCGCGTTACACAGCCCTCAACCACCCGCGGAGCTAGGTTTGGCGCTCCGTGGCCGCGCGACTGCTGCGATAGACATCTCCGACGGATTACTGGCTGACCTCGGCCATATTCTGGAGCGCTCCGGATTTGGCGCTGACATCATGTTCGATGCTATTCCACGTTCAACCTTGGTGTCGGCGTTCATGGGGGATGACATTGGCCGGAATTGCCTGTTAGCGGGGGGAGAGGACTACGAATTGTGCTTCACCGCACCAGCGCGGCTGGATGACGAGATCAGGATGATAGGCGAAAAGCTCAAAATCAAGCTCACGCGCATCGGCAAGGTCACCTCCGGTCAAGGCATACGACTTCTGGATGTTTATAACAGCCCCATCACTTATGAAGGAAAAGGTTACGATCATTTTGCTGAGCCTCCATTGGTGGCTTTACCAGCTCAGGAAAAATTAGATGAAGAAGTGAGCGCTGAAGAAACCTCACTGCATGAAACTCCTGAATGAAACCTGATTTCAAGTTCCTGCTACGTCATCCCGCACATTATTTCGCGCTGGGGTTCGGCAGCGGCTTGTTTCCAAAAGCTCCAGGTACTGCGGGCTCTCTGGCGGCGATTCCCCTGTTCTTACTGATTCCTGCCAGTACGCTAGCTCCCACATTCATCACATTGGTTTTGCTGTTTTTGTTCGGCGTTTGGTGCTGCGATGTCACCGGCAAAGCGTTGGGGGTTTCCGACCACGGCAGCATCGTGTGGGACGAAATGGTCGCGATGTGGTTGATATTGGCATTTATGCCGCGAACCGCATTGTGGATAGGTTTGGGCTTTTTATTGTTCCGCCTGTTCGACATCTGGAAGCCCTTTCCTATACGTCAGTGTGATGCAAAACTCAAAGGCGGTTTTGGTGTGATGTTCGACGATGTGTTGGCCGCTATCTACGCACTCATTATTTTGAAAGGTTTGCTATGGCTGTCGTGAACGATTCCGCTTTGCTCAACCTTGCCGTTGAATTGAGCACTATTCTGCAACACAAAAACTGGACACTCGCACTAGCTGAATCCTGTACTGGCGGCATGGCCGCGCAATATGCCACCGCCATCGCTGGAAGCTCTGCGTGGTTCGAGCGCGGTTTTGTGACTTATAGCAATGCCGCCAAAATAGAAATGCTGGGCGTATCTGCTGCAACCATAGAGCAACATGGGGCGGTGAGCGAACAGACCGCCCGCGAAATGGCGCTGGGCGGACTTCAGCACAGCCACGCTCAAATTGTCGCTGCCATCACTGGTGTCGCGGGGCCTGACGGCGGAACGTCAGAAAAACCAGTGGGAACTGTTTGTTTTTCTTGGGTGGATGTAACGGGAAAAATCAGCAGCGAAACCAAGCAGTTTTCTGGCGACCGCGAAACCATACGCAAACAGGCCGTGTATCACGCCTTTAAAGAGTTGCTGCTCCTGCATTGACATGAGCGCAACTGACGCTTTGCTCAGTCCTGAAGAACAAGCCGGGTATTATGCTGCCGTCGAGAAAGTGCAAAACTCCGTGGCGAGCCAACTAAGCGCCAATCCTAGCAAGACCTTTGCGATTACTTTCGTATCTAATGTACAACGTAGCGTGGATATGGTTTCGCAACAAGCAATCAGTCAAGGAGAGCAGTTTGACTGTAAAGTGGGCTGTAGTCATTGTTGTCACGTCCGTGTCGAGGCGATTGAGCCTGAGATCTTTCAGATCGCACACGAACTGAATAAACTGCCGTCAGTAGAATTGGCATCATTGATTGAGCGCTTGCAAAAACACGCGATATTGGCCAAAGACCTTTCTGTGCAGGATCACCGCATTCCTTGTCCCTTGCTTAAAGACAATTTATGCTCGATTTATCCTGTACGTCCCGCAGCCTGTCGCAAGGTGCATTCCTATGACGTTGAGAAATGCAAAACCCGCGGTTCAGAAATTCCCGAAAGCCTCGAAGTCATCCTGAAATCGGAGACCCTGATGAAAGGTGCCGCAGAAGCCTATCGCCAAGTCAATCTCCCCGCGTCCGGGCATGAGTTGGGGCAAGCATTACTGCTCTCGCTGACCGACGAAACGGCAGAGGCGCGCTGGTATGGTGGCGAGATGGTATTCGATACCTGATTTGTTGTTTGGTATTTCCAAGAGAGGTTCATGATGCATAACACAACCTGGTATTCTCGATTTGCTAAGATGACGGCTCACATTTCTGGTAGGCCGCGAACATTT
>JAIOOY010000075.1 GCA_021414145.1 Methylophilales bacterium
CAAGCTCACTGCAAAGTCCAAATCAGCTTGCCGATACTCAGCTTGTAGCAAATCTAATAGAGCATTTAATAAAAATGCATAGTCGTCTAAGTAACCATTAAATCTGGCTTGGCCATCTTTGTAGCACGCTAACAAATGTCCATTTTCCCATAGATACTCGCGCACAAAATCCACAGCTTTTTGCGCAGTCTTGATCCATTCTGGGCGATTAAAAGAGCGCCCAGCTTTGCTTAAGCCCTGAATCAACAGGGCGTTCCAACTGGTGAGGATTTTATCATCACGACCGGGCGGAACACGTTGTTCGCGTACTTTTAGTAGGATTTCTCGTGCCTGTTTCAGATGTGGTGCACTGTCATCCGTGCCTTCGACGCATAAATGCCAAAACTCATGCTCAAAATTGGGTGCAGTATTCAGACCATAATGTGTGGCAAATTGCGGATAGATATCAGCGGGCAATAGTGCCTTTACCTGTTCTGTTTTCCACACATAATACTTACCTTCCACACCTTCAGAATCTGCATCCAGTGCGGCATAGAATGCACCACCGCTGTCTTGCATGTCGCGTAGTAGCCAGTTGATGGAATCCTCTACCACCTCTCGCCAACGAGCATCTCCTATCAGCAACCAACCGTCGCTATACAAGCTCAATAGCTGACCGTTGTCGTAGAGCATTTTCTCAAAATGCGGAATTTCCCAGCGTTCGTCCACACTGTAACGACAAAAACCGCCCGCCAAGTGATCATAAATGCCACCTGCTGCAATCGCAGTGTGTGTTTTGTGCAGCATGTGCAGCATGTGCAGCGTGTTGCCGTCGCCAGTGGCGGCGAGTCGGATGAACAACACCCAATCCGGCGCGTTAGGGAATTTAGGTGCGCTGCCAAAACCACCATGGGTAGAGTCAAATGCGGCGGTGAGTTGTTCAACACCAGTTTCTATGGGTGCATCACTCAAGCTTTGTGTGGCAGTACCCGTTCGCTGATTAAGTGCGGCGACAAGCTGATGGCCTTGCGAGGCGATATCGGCTTTGCGCTCGTGATACGCCTCCGCTACCTGTTCAATCAAGCCAGAAAATCCCGGTAACCCATAGCGCGGCGTAGGTGGAAAATAAGTGCCGCCGTAGAATGGTAATTGCTCTGGTGTTAGAAACATGGTGAGTGGCCAACCCCCTGTGCGCTGTGTCATCACCGAATGCGCGGCTTGATAGATTTGATCAATATCTGGGCGCTCTTCGCGGTCTACTTTGATATTGATGAAGTGCGCATTCATCACCGCGGCGGTGGCGGCATCCTCGAACGACTCGTGTGCCATGACGTGGCACCAGTGGCAGGCAGAGTAGCCCACCGAAAGCAGAATAGGTTTGTCTTGTTGCTTGGCTAAAGCCAGCGCTTCTTCGCCCCATGGGTACCATTCCACAGGGTTTTCGGCGTGTTGTAGCAGGTAAGGGCTAGTTTCCTGAGCCAGCTTATTCATCAGTTTTTAAAGCTTTGGGTACTGGAGCATTCGGCGGCAACTGGCTGCTGCCGTATTTCTCGAACTGCTTGTATTCGTAGAGTTTGGCGTACTTCAGAAAAGCGTAAAAAGCGCCAGAAAACGAGACGATGAACCCTGCCCAACCGTTGACGAAATTGCGCTTAAAAATATAACTGCGAATAAACGCAAACGGAGGATACACGACCATGCGCCACGGATTTGCGCTGTGTTTTTTATCCACTTTATCTACTACCAAACCAGTGGAATAGCTGTTTATCTTCTCTACTTTGGTATGAATATCTACCTCACCAAAATGGTAAAAAGGCGATTTCAAACGCCCAATGCGACCACCCACTTGTGGTGCCGCGTGAACCGGCATCATGCTCATGCGACCTGTTTGTTTATTGAACAGGCGCAAAAAATAATTCATCCGTACATATGGGCTGTTCATGCGCCAGAACATCTGCTCTTGACGCGGAATGGTATAGCCGTCACATTCGAGCGGTTTCTCAAGCAAAGCGCGGATTTCTGCTTGCAATGGGTCAGTCAGCGCCTCGTCAGCGTCTAACAACAACACCCACTGATGCGTAGTGTGCTCCAGTGCCATTTGCTTTTGTGCGCCATAACCTTGGAAGACATGCTGAAAAATGCGGCAATTGTAACTTTTAGCAATTTCGAGTGTATTGTCTGTGCTGAATGAATCAAGCAGCACAATCTCATCCGCCCACTTCACGCTTTCCAGCAGCGTAGGTAGAGTATGTGCATTAT
>JAIOOY010000064.1 GCA_021414145.1 Methylophilales bacterium
CTAAGCCTGTGCTGGTCGAAAACTCATATGGTGATGCTGGAAACGGCGTAGCTCCCATGTCGACTTCAGCACTTCGTCCTCTCGCCAATACCCTCTATCGCAACAAAAATCTATTTCTGTTTCTGTTACTCACGCCGCCGCTGCTGTGGTTTGGTGTGGTGTATCTCGGCTCGCTGCTGGCGCTGCTCTGGCAAAGCTTCTACAGCTTCGATAGCTTCAGCATGTCGGTTTCGCCCGAATTTACGCTGGAAAATTATCGCAGCTTGTTCGATGCCACCAATCTCGACATCATCCTACGCACTCTGGGCATGGCGATCTCCGTAACACTGGCCTGTGCAGTCATCGCCTTCCCTATCGCTTATTACATGACACGCTATGCCACGCCGCGTGAGCGCGGTTACTTTTACGTAGGGGTGATGCTGCCGATGTGGGCGAGCTATATCGTAAAAGCCTACGCATGGACGGTTATCTTGTCGCAACAAGGAATCTTGTATTGGCTCATCAACCACTTGGGATTAACCCACGGGCTCAATCAAGTTTTACAGCTACCCATCATCGGCGGCAATACGCTGGCGACTTCCAACCTTGGGCGGTTTATGGTGTTTACCTACCTGTGGCTTCCCTTCATGATCTTGCCGATACAAGCAGCGCTGGAACGCGTGCCATCCAACCTGCTACAGGCCTCTAGCGACTTGGGGGCAAGACCGGTACAGACGTTCCGCAAGATTCTATTTCCGCTGGTATTCCCCGGCGTGGTAGCGGGTTCTATCTTCACTTTTTCCCTGACGCTGGGCGATTACATCATTCCGCAACTCATTGGCCCTAGTGGCCTCTACATTGGGAATATGGTCTATACCATGCAAGGCTCGGTGGGCAATATGCCACTGGCAGCTGCGTTCACCGTGGTGCCTATCGTGCTGATTGCCATTTACTTGAAAATGGCGAAACGGGCGGGAGCTTTTGATGCCTTATAAATCTCCCGTCTGGCTGAAAACCCTTGCTTATGGCGGCTTGGCCTTTTTACACTTTCCAATTGCTGTCATTCTCATCAACGCCTTTCTCACCGGGGATGGCGAAAAAGCCACATTCACCCTGCGTTGGTTTCATGAGGCTTTAGAACGAGAAGATGTCATCACCGCGATTGCGCTTTCGCTCAAAGTTGCCAGCGTTGCCACGTTACTGGCGCTCATCATGGGTGTCATGGCCGCCGCGGCCTTGTACCGTCGAAATTTTTTCGGCAAAGAAGCCATCACCACCATGCTGATTCTGCCTATCGCCCTACCCGGCATCATCACCGGCATCGCCCTGCTCTCTGCCATGAATATGCTCGACATCACTCCCGGCTTTTGGACCATTGTTGTCAGTCACGCCACTTTTTGTGTCGTCATGATCTACAACAACGTGGTGGCGCGGTTTAGGCGCATGCCTCATAGTTTGGTCGAGGCCTCGATGGATTTAGGCGCTGACGGTTTCACCACCTTCCGCCGCATCATTCTGCCGCAACTCGCTACGGCCTTGCTGGCGGGCGCATTGCTCGCCTTCGCCCTGTCATTTGATGAGTTGATCGTGACCATCTTCACCGCAGGACACGAGATCACGCTACCGATCTGGCTACTCAATCAACTGGCAAGACCTCGCGAAGCCGCGATTACCAATGTGGTGGCGATGATGGTGATGCTGATTACTGCGCTGCCGATTATTGCAGCGTATTATTTGACGCGTGGAACAGAAACCGTAGAAGGCAGTAACCGTTAAAACGCGTTGTACATGATGTATAAATTACGTTAAGAAAGGTTTTTAAATGATTAATTTACCTAAACAAATACTCATAAATGGAAAATTCTCCAATGGTCAAGGAAATCCTGAAACAATCATCAACCCTGCGACCGGTGAAGTCATCACCACCATCGCCGAAGCATCATTAGAGCAAGTGCAACAAGCCGTCAGCGCAGCTGCAGCTGCGTTCCCAGCGTGGAAGAAAACCACGCCGCGCGATCGCGCCACGATGCTACTTCAACTTGCCGATGCAATAGAAGCCAATGCAGAGAACTTTGCCCAATTGGAATCTCTCAACTGCGGCAAACCCTATCTGGCGGCATTGAATGATGAAATGCCCGCCGTGGCTGATGTATTCCGCTTCTTTGCAGGAGCGATCCGCAACATGACCGGCTCCCTTGCAGGGGAATATCTGCCAGGCTTTACCAGCATGATTCGCCGCGATCCGTTGGGGGTCATCGCCTCTATTGCGCCGTGGAACTATCCGCTGATGATGGCCGCATGGAAACTAGGCCCTGCTTTGGCTGCAGGCAATACTGTCGTGCTAAAACCCTCTGAGCAAACGCCGCTTTCCACGCTCAAGCTGGCAGAACTTCTGGCAAACATCTTCCCTGATGGCGTGGTTAACATCATCGCCGGACGTGGCCAAACCGTGGGCGCAACGCTGATCAGCCATCCTGAAGTGCAGATGATCTCCATCACCGGCGCCGTATCTACCGGTCAAAAAGTCATGGAAGCCGCTACCGGCAGCCTCAAGCGTACCCATCTAGAACTCGGTGGCAAAGCCCCCGTTATCGTGTTTGATGATGCCGATCTGGAAGAAGTCGTGGCAGGTGTGCGCGGCTTCGGTTATTACAACGCAGGACAAGACTGCACCGCCGCTTGCCGCATCTATGCCGGTAAGAAAATCTACGAAAAGCTGGTGGCAGACCTCTCCAGCGCCGTGGGCAGCATCCAAATTGGCGAGCAAAACGATGAAGGCGTGGAAATGGGCCCGCTGATCACGGAATCCCATCTGAATCGCGTGTCAGGTTTTGTGGATCGTGCATCGCAGCTAAAGCACATGGAAATCACCACTGGCGGGAAAGTAGACGACAGGCGCGGTTATTTCTTCCAGCCCACCGTGATTGCCGGTGCTTTGCAAAGTGACGAAATCGTGCGTAAGGAAGTATTCGGGCCGGTAGTCTCCATCACTCGCTTTGACGACGTGGACACTGCAGTTTCTTGGGCAAATGACTCGGATTATGGCCTTGCCAGCTCTGTATGGACCAAGGACATCAGTAAAGGCATGCAAGCTGCCAGTCAGCTTCAATATGGCTGCACCTGGATCAACACCCACTTCATGCTGGTCTCGGAAATGCCACATGGTGGCATGAAAAAATCAGGCTATGGCAAGGATATGTCCATGTACGCGATCGAGGACTATAGCTGTGTGCGGCACGTGATGGTCAAGCTGTAAGTGATTATTAGTTAAAGCAACAGGGTGGGCAAATCGTTGTCCACCCTAATAGATACAAGCACTTAATGCGCTAAACCTGTCTTTGAAAGGTAAGAAGAAATAGGCGAAACAGGCTGGATTCCGGAAATCGCCTTCGGCAACATTTTCGCCAGAATATAAGAATTCGTCGTCGAATTCACATAAAGCAAAGAAACGGCGTAGGCATAGGGCGCATTCGCGGCAATACTCGCTGATAGCCGCGTATTTTCATCTAGCGCTGCCTCTTTCGCCAGGATGTCGCTGGCTTTTTTAGCGCCGTCAATAGTATTTTCCTCAGATTCAAACAAGCCATTCTTATTGTAAGTCGTTGATATTGTAGGCCTGTCACCCAAGGTAACAATCGAACTGAGGCTGGGTTGCACTACTCTTTCATTTTGTTCTATGCGTGCGGACGACCTTGCGCTACCAACATGCTTGGGTTCGTAAATGCTAGGTGTGGCTTGGATGATGTTCATTCAAAGTGCTCCTGTCAGGACTACGTGAGCAGCATCGCATCACGCAACCATTTGTCGCCCACCATACCGACTCCTTACATTCGCTTCATCAAAACCCTTACCGCTGCATTCTGATCCTCAGGTCATCAATGATTTTCTCCATCCACTGATTCGCAGATATCTCACTCCGGCGCTGCTCCCAAGGCACAGGGACAACCGACAACTCCCAACCCATTCCATCCAGCATTCCTCTAGCGTCATCAATGGCATGACCCAGCTCGTGAGCAAGAATATGGATGCGCGCAGCTTCTGGTTGCTGGCAAAACTGGCCGTAAAGGTAAATGCTGCCCCGTGAGTATTCAGCGAAAGCTTCGTCCTTCTGCCCAGCCATGGAGGTAAAAACGCCCTTGGAAAGCACTACGCGCTGAAGCGAAACCTCACCTACCTTTTCTGCTATAGGTTTTAATACTTCCAATATCCGGGTAGCGTTGACGAAACATTCGTTGGCACTGGAAGCCAGCGGCATCAGCAATAATACTGTCAGCAAAAATAGCCGCACAAGAAAGCTCACTTAGGTTGCGCCAGCTTCACTTCAGTCACCAGCATCGCCAGCACAATCAAGGCTGCACCCAGCATATTCAGCGCTGTCAGCCTGTCGCCTGCCAGAAAGTAGCCGAAAATACCCCCGAAAAC
>JAIOOY010000065.1 GCA_021414145.1 Methylophilales bacterium
TACATGCGTGCCAAATTTGTGGAGTACGGCTATCAGGAAGTAAAAACGCCGACCATTATGGATCGCAGCTTGTGGGAGAAATCCGGTCACTGGGAGAACTATCACGACAATATGTTCACGACCTCTTCTGAAAATCGTGATTACGCCGTTAAACCGATGAACTGCCCTGGGCATGTGCAAATTTATAACAGTGGCTTGCATAGCTACCGTGAGTTGCCGCTACGCTTGGCCGAGTTCGGCTCTTGTCATCGCAATGAACCATCAGGTTCACTGCATGGCCTGATGCGAGTTCGAGGCTTTACCCAAGATGATGCGCATATATTCTGTACAGAGGAGCAAGTGGAGTCTGAGGTCGCCGATTTCATCAAAATGCTCTACAAGGTATATGACGATTTTGGTTTTAAAGATGTGCTGGTTAAACTCTCTACGCGCCCAGAAAAGCGTGTGGGCAGCGATGAGGATTGGGACAAAGCCGAAACTTCTCTTGCTAATGCGCTAAAGGCCAATGGCTTGGATTTTGAGTGGCAATTGGGTGAGGGAGCGTTTTACGGTCCTAAGATTGAATTTACGCTTAAGGATTCGCTTGGGCGCTTGTGGCAATGTGGCACGATACAGCTAGATCCTAACTTGCCTGAACGTTTGGGCGCTGAGTATGTGGCTGAGGATAATTCACGCAAACGCCCCTTGATGCTCCATCGGGCTATTGTGGGCAGTATGGAGCGTTTTCTGGGTATTTTGATTGAGCATTACGCCGGGATGTTCCCACTGTGGCTCTCGCCAGTGCAGGCGGTGGTGATGTGTATCACCGAAGCGCAAGCTGACTATGTGCAAAACGTTGTTGCACAAATGCAACAAAAGGGCTTGCGCGTACAATCAGACTTGAGAAATGAGAAAATAAGCTATAAAATCCGCGAACATAGCCTACAGCGACTGCCTTATATTCTGGTGGCAGGCGAACGCGAAATGCAAAGTGGGCAGGTGGCCGTGCGTACCCGCAAGGGCGAAGACCTAGGTTCTATGCCGTTACAGAGCTTGATGGACAAGTTGCTGGCGGAAATTGAGAGTCGAGGTTGACGCTTGTTTATGGCAGGGTGGCACGGTCAATTTATTTAATGATTTGGAGAATTTGCTATAGCTCAAGATAAAGATACGCGAATCAACAGCGACATTACTGCGCAGGAGATTCGTCTGGTGGGAGTTGAAGGCGAACCATTGGGCATCGTCAGCTTACAACAAGCGTTGGCGCTGGCGGAAGAGACCGAAATTGATTTAGTGGAAATCGCGCCTACGGCCAAGCCACCCGTGTGTCGTTTGATGGATTACGGTAAATTCAAATACCGTGAAAGCAAAAAACTACACGAAGCTAAATTGAAGCAAAAGCAAGTTCAGGTTAAAGAAGTGAAGTTTCGTCCAGGTACGGACGACGGTGATTACAACGTAAAAATTCGCAATTTAGTGCGGTTTTTAGGCGAAGGTGACAAGGCCAAGATTACCTTGCGCTTTCGTGGACGTGAAATCACCCATCAGGAATTTGGACACGCGCTGCTGAAACGTATTGAGGCCGATTTGGCCGAACACGCGACGGTAGAGCAATATCCAAAAATGGAAGGTCGGCAGCTGGTAATGGTGCTGAACCCCATAAAAAAGGTGAAGACGTAATCTTCACTACATTGTAGGTGACGTGGCTAAATGGGATGCC
>JAIOOY010000014.1 GCA_021414145.1 Methylophilales bacterium
GTTGGGAAAATTTCTTAAGCCTCGGACAACCTATTTTCGGCAATTTGGAGAATTTCTCGCCAGATGAGCTGCCAGCATTGGAGGTTTTGGGAGCCCAGACCTTGGTTTTGATCCCTGTTCGCGTGACTGATGCGTGGTGGGGTGTCTTGATGGTGAAGAATTGCGAGAAAATCAGCGAGATTTCACCGCAAGAGTTGGGCGCTTTGATGGCGGCGGGTCGCTCTCTTGGTGCGGCTATTCAGCGTGAACTTGCTGGTGCAAGGCTGAATCAGGCCATGATTGCATTTGAAAGTGCGGCTGAGGGCATCGTCATTACCGATGCTGAGGCGCGCATTATCGCCATCAACAAAGGCTACGCCGACATTACCGGATACAGCGAAGAAGAAGTGCGCGGGAGACTGTCTCACCAGTTAGATCCATCAGTGATAGATGCTGAGCAGTTCCAACAGATGCAGGAAGCGTTTGTCACGCAAGGGCGCTGGAAGGGTGAAATTACTAATATCCGCAAAGATGGAGAGTTCTATCCGGAAAACGTCACCGTTACTGTGGTGAAGGATGACGATGGTAATGTTGTCAATTACGTGGTGGTGTTTTCGGATATTTCCGATACCAAGCGTGTGCAAACTGCCTTGCATGAGATGGTCAACCACGATGCCTTAACCGGCTTACCTAACCGGCGATTGTTGAATGAACTCACTGGCCATGCCTTGCGTCGTGCCGAGCGTGAAATGTGTGGCGTAGCAATACTGTTTATTGTTCTCGCTAGGTTCAAAGTCATCAACGATACTTTGGGGCATCAGGTCGGTGATAAATTGCTGATAGAAGTATCTGACCGTTTGCGCGATGTGATGCGCGACAGCGACACCGTGGCAAGACTAGGCGGTGACGAATTCATGGTAATGATGGACAGCTTGCGTGATGTGGAAGATGCCTCGCGTGTGGCAAAAAAGATCGTGACCACCTTGCAAAACCAGTTTGTGATTGATGGCAAAGACATCTATATCGGTGCCAGCGTGGGCATTAGCGTGTTCCCTGGCGATGGCACTGATGTTGACGAGCTAATTAAGGCTGCCGACATTGCCATGTATAAGGTGAAGAGCGAAGGCAAGAATAACTATCGTTTCTATTCGTCAGACCTGAGTGAAAACGCAGTTGAGCGTTTCAATATGGAAAGCCAGTTGCGGCGCGCCTTGGAACGAAATCAGTTTGAGGTTTTTTATCAACCGCAAGTCTCACTCAAAACCGGACGCATTATCGGCGCTGAAGCCTTGGTACGCTGGAGGCATCCAGAGTTAGGTCTGGTGCCACCTTCTAAGTTTATTCCGGTGGCAGAAGAGGCTGGTCTGGTGGTGCAGATAGGCGAATGGGTGTTGCGTGAATCAGCTCGCCAAATGGCAGAGTGGGTAGAGCAGGGATTGGAGTTGCAATCGGTCTCAGTCAACGTGTCCGGCGTGCAAGTGCAGCGCTCTAACTTTGCCGACACAGTGTATGGCATTTTGGTGGAAACTGGCTGTGACCCTGCGCTGTTGGAGTTGGAAATCACCGAAAGCGTGGTGATGAACAATACCGAATACGTCATCAGCGTATTTGCGCGCATTAAAGAACCCGGAGTCAGGCTTGCCATTGACGATTTTGGTACCGGTTACTCGTCGCTGTCTTATCTGAAGCGTTTGCCGCTGGATAAACTCAAGATTGACCAATCATTCGTACGCGACTTAACCAGCGATCCTGACGACAAGGCAATTGCGGGTGCAGTTATCGCTTTGGCGCGTAGTTTGGGCCTCAAGGTGATTGCAGAAGGAGTGGAAACCCAAGACCAAGTGGATATATTGATAGAGATGGGCTGTGACGACGTGCAAGGCTATTTTTACGGAAAGCCAGTTCCTGCTTTGCAGTTTGCGGCGGTGCTGATGAAAGATAAGCAAGAGCATGATGTTCGGAATTAATTGTGGCAGATAATCCGGAACAGTTTTTTACCACGCCTGCTCAGTTGTGCGTGGGACTATACGTGCATCTGGATTTATCTTGGATGCAGCATCCTTTCCCTCGCAGCAATTTCAAGATTAAAGACCAATCGCAGATAAAAATCATACAAGACATAGGGTTGCAGCGTGTACGTTATGACCCTATGCGTAGCGATTGTGAACCGCTGTCCACCAATGTTCCTAAAGCTGTTCCAGCCGCAAGGCCTAACTTGCCTCCGCAAGAAGAATATCGGGTGGATCGTGCCAAGCAGCTGCATCAAGCCATCCATGAGTGCGAAAGAGATTTTATTAAAGCGACTGGTACGGCACGACTTGCCTTACGTAATGCAGCTAACAAACCTCATGCCGCCGCCGCAGAAACGGAGGAACTCGTCAACAGCATGGTGGATTCCGTGCTCACCGAGGGCGATGTCATCATTCAGGCTATGGATGGCAGTCGCTTGGGCGATGACACCTACTTTCATCCCCTGAATGTAACAGTGCTGGCCTTGATGTTGGCCAAGTCTTTAGATGTTTCTGTGCAGGAGGCAAATTACCTAGGGTTAGCAGCGCTGTTTCACGACGTGGGTAAGGGGCAAATACCGGATACCGTACTCATGAATGACGGTGAGTTAACCAAGGCTGAGCAATCTTTACTGCAAGAGCACGTTGAGTTTAGTGCCAATTTAGCGCGTGAGGCGGGCATGCCGGAGCGCGTAATACAAATCATCATGCAGCACCATGAGCGTGTAGATGGTTCGGGTTATCCGGCGGGCTTGAAGGGGAATGATATAGACCCGTTGGCGCGGCTCCTTACTCTGGTGAATGCCTATGATGGTTTGTGTAACCCCATTAATCCCATGGAAGCAATGACTCCCTATGGAGCACTGTCATATTTGTTTGCCAGTGAGCGTAAAAAATTTGATGCCGGCATGCTCAACCTGTTTATCAAGTCGCTGGGGGTTTACCCGCCGGGCAGTATCGTATTGCTCAATGATGGCGTGTACGGCATCGTAGTGTCAGTTAATCCACAAAAACTATTGCGGCCTTTTATTATGGTGCACGACAGACGTGTGGAGCGTGATACGCCGCATATTCTGGATTTGGGTGAAAGCACCGACACCAGTATCAGTAAGTGTTTACGTGCAGATGAGCTGCCTAAAGATGTGTCAGAATATCTGCAATGTCGCCAGAAACTCAGCTATTATTTCAGGAGTGAATCTAATGCTGGAGAGGCCATTACCTCTTGATTGGAAGTGATTTGAACAGGGTAGGAGTGGTGCTGAAGTTAAAATAATAATTAAGGCAAAATGTAAAAAAGACACAGACAGAGTGCCAATAGAATAATAAGAATGAGAACGCTATGACAGATCACGAACCACAATTCATCTCTCCTTCGCAATTGTGCGTTGGACTCTATGTCCACCTAGATGTGACTTGGATACGTCATCCTTTTGCCTTGAGTCACTTCAAGATTAAAGACGAAGCGCAAATACACACCATACGAGCGTTGGGCTTGGAGCAAATACGTTACGACCCATTGCGTAGTGATTGTTTGCCGCTTCCTTTGGAGTCTGCTTCGCATGTTGTTCAACCTGAACCACCGGAAAATATTGCCAGAGTTGCTTTTCCTTCAGAGTCAGAGCAGCGAAGGTATCAGGCGATTCTGGAATGCGAAAAACAATTCGCCCGTGCCACTACGCAAGCCCTCCTTTCCTTGAACAAAGTGGTAATTAACCCGCAGGACGGGATGGTTGCGGCAGAGACGCTGATTAATGGCATGGTGGATCAAGCTTTTCTGGATGGGCATGCGATTATCCAAGTCATGGATAGCTGGCGTCTGGGAGAAGATACCTTTTGTCACCCACTGAATGTTACGGTGCTGTGTCTGATGATGGCTAAAGCACTTAAATTATCGGTGGAGGATACGCGTTGTTTAGGGATGGCGGCGTTATTTCATGACATTGGCAAGGCGGAAATTCCCAGTAATGTGTTGATGAATGATAGCAACCTGAATCATGCTGAATTATCGCTGTTGCAGCAACATGCAGAGTACGGTGCAAGGATCATAAAAAATGCAGGAAAAAATGGAACATCTGAACGCATCGCCAATTTGATTGCCCAGCACCATGAATGTTTCGACGGCTCTGGTTACCCAGCAGGATTAAAGGGCGAGGCATTGGATACGCTAACCCCCATCTTATCTTTAGTGAACGCCTACGATAATCTATGTAGTTGTGCGAAAAACTCCAAGCCGTTGACCCCATACGGGGCGTTGTCATACTTATTTTCCAGTGAGCGTAAAAAATATGACCGCACTATGCTTAACCTGTTCATAAAATTGCTAGGTATTTATCCTCCTGGCAGTGTTGTGCAGCTGAGCGATGGTGCATATGGCATTGTGGTGTCAGCCAATCCGCAACAATTGATGCGTCCGTTAGTGATGTTGCATGATAAGCGAGTGGAGCGTGAGACCCCTAGTTTTCTTGATCTCGGAAAAGATGAAGATACCAATATCAGTCAATGTTTGTTGGCCGACCAATTGCCCAAAGAGGTGGCGGAATATCTGCAATGTCGCCAGAAATTGAGCTATTACTTCAGAGTTGAATCAAGCACGGAGCATCCGGCTAACGCTTGATTTTTGCAGTATCTCCCCCATCTAGGTATTCACTAGATTATTTGGGGAGCATCCAATGCGTTTTGACAAATTAACCACTAAATTCCAGCAAGCCTTGAATGATGCACAAAGTATAGCGTTGGGCGGAGATAATGCTTTTATCGAAGCGCAACATTTACTACTTGCGTTGCTAAATCAAGAAGATGGTGGTGTTTCATCATTGCTGCAACGTGCTGGAGTCAACTTAAACCCTCTAAAAGCTGATTTGCAAAAAACTCTAGAACGGTTACCAAAAATAGAAGGCAACGCAGGCGAAGTTAGTATCTCACGTGATCTTAACAACCTGCTGAATATCACCGATAAAGCCGCACAGAAGCATGGTGATCAATTCATTGCATCAGAGATGTTTTTACTGGCCTTGTCCGAAGACAAAGGCGAAACAGGCCGTCTACTGAAAACGCATGGACTCAATAAAAAGGCCTTGGAACAAGCGATTGCAGCGGTACGCGGGGGTGATGCTGTCAATGATCAAGAAGCTGAAGGTAACCGTGAAGCTCTTAATAAATACACGATAGACTTAACCGAGCGCGCAAGACAGGGCAAGCTAGATCCTGTCATTGGTCGTGATGATGAAATCCGCCGTGCGATTCAGGTGTTACAACGCCGCACCAAAAACAATCCGGTATTGATAGGTGAACCGGGTGTCGGTAAGACCGCGATAGTAGAAGGATTGGCGCAGCGTATCGTCAATGGAGAAGTGCCTGAGACATTAAAAAACAAGCGTGTGTTATCGCTGGATATGGCAGCGCTTTTGGCGGGCGCTAAGTACCGCGGTGAATTCGAAGAGCGCCTTAAAGCTGTGTTGAAGGAATTGGCACAAGATGAAGGTCAAACCATCGTCTTCATCGATGAAATCCATACCATGGTGGGCGCGGGCAAGGCCGAAGGTGCTATGGATGCAGGCAATATGCTGAAGCCTGCTCTAGCGCGGGGTGAGCTACATTGCGTGGGAGCCACCACGCTGGATGAGTATCGTAAATACATCGAAAAAGATGGCGCACTGGATAGACGTTTCCAAAAAGTGTTGGTGGATGAACCCAGTGTAGAGGCTACCATTGCCATATTGCGCGGCCTACAAGAGAAGTACGAACTGCATCATGGCGTAGATATTACCGATCCCGCAATCGTCGCTGCGGCGGAATTAAGCCACCGCTACATCACTGACCGATTTTTACCCGATAAAGCGATTGATTTGATTGATGAGGCTGCTTCGCGCATCCGCATGGAAATTGATTCCAAGCCGGAAGTCATGGATAAATTGGAACGACGTCTGATTCAACTCAAAATTGAACGCGAAGCGGTAAAACGCGAAAAAGATGAAGCAAGTCGCAAGCGCTTGGAGCTCATCGAAGAAGAAAGCGCGAACTTGGAGCGTGAATACGCCGATTTGGAAGAAATCTGGAAGGCGGAAAAAGCCCAAGTGCAAGGCGGCGTGCATATCAAGGAAGAAATCGAAAAGCTCAGGCTGCAAATGAGTGAGTTACAACGCACAGGTCAGTACGACAAACTCGCCGAAATTCAGTATGGCAAGTTGCCACATTTAGAAGCGCAACTCAAACAAGCCGAGGCTGCTGAGGGCGCTGCACCTAAACATAAACTACTGCGTACGCAAGTAGGTGCAGAGGAAATCGCCGAGGTGGTGAGTCGCGCCACGGGGATTCCTGTCTCCAAAATGATGCAAGGTGAGCGCGAAAAACTGCTGCAAATGGAAGATAAACTGCATGAACGCGTAGTAGGGCAGGATGAAGCGGTGAGGCTAGTAAGCGACGCAATTCGCCGCTCACGCTCTGGACTTTCTGACCCTAATCGGCCTTACGGATCATTCCTTTTTTTGGGGCCTACGGGCGTAGGTAAAACCGAGCTTTGTAAAGCCCTTGCGGGATTCCTGTTCGACAGTACCGAGCAGCTTATCCGCATTGACATGAGCGAGTTCATGGAGAAGCACTCCGTAGCACGCTTAATTGGCGCACCTCCAGGTTATGTCGGGTATGAAGAAGGCGGCACGCTGACTGAAGCTGTGCGTCGCAGGCCTTACTCGGTGGTATTGCTGGATGAGATTGAAAAGGCCCATCCTGATGTTTTCAACGTGCTACTGCAAGTGCTGGATGATGGCCGTCTCACTGATGGTCAAGGTCGCACAGTAGACTTCAAAAACACCGTCATTATTATGACCTCCAACCTTGGCAGCCAGATGATTCAATCTATGAGTGGTGACGATTATCAGATCATCAAGCTGGCAGTGATGGGCGAAGTCAAAAGTCATTTCCGCCCGGAATTTATTAACCGTATTGATGAAGTGGTGGTATTCCATGCTCTTGGCGAAGAACACATTAAATCCATCGCTAAGATTCAGCTGCAGAATCTGTCGCAACGTTTGACGCAAATGGATATGACGTTAGAGGTGGGCGATAGTGCCTTGCGCGAAATTGCCAGCGCAGGTTTTGACCCTGTATATGGAGCAAGACCGCTTAAACGCGCTATTCAAGCTGAGATTGAAAATCCTTTAGCGAAAGAGATATTGCAGGGAAATTTTGCGGTGAAAGATACCATCAAGGTGGAATTTGATGGCGGGCGTATGAAGTTCAGTAAAGCCTGATAGGTGGAGGCGTTTCGGTAGAGTTAGTCTTTCTTCTTCCGAAACGCAAACCAGCCTGCTATCCCAGTAAAAGTGACCACAATAACTACGACTGTAGAAAAGCCATGAGGGCTTTGGGCTAAAGGAATCCCACCTACATTCATTCCTAACAAACCGGCGATGATGTTGATTGGCAGTGCCAGCACAGTCACAATGGTTAACGTGAAAAGGCTGCGATTGGTTTGTTCACTGACTTGGGCTGCCATTTCTTCTTGAAGCAGTTTGATTCTTTCTTGTAATGCGGCTAGGTCAATAATCACCAAAGAAAACTCCTCGGTGGATTGCCTTAACTCCACAAGATCTGTTTCAGCAATCCAAGAGGGGGGTTGATGCAGAAAACGAAATAGAGCCGCTGGTTCTGGGGCCAATAATCGTTGCAATCTCACCAGTACTCGCCTTAATTTTCCTAAGTCAGAGCGCTTGTGTTGCAGTGATCCAACTAACAAATTGTCTTCTATTTCATCCACTTTGAGAGTGGCTTCTCGAGCAATTTGCGTCAATACTTCACCTTGGTCGTGCATCAAATGAATCATCAAGCCCATGGGAGAACTGAAAGTTTCCCCATTTTTTACCGCAACTCGTAGTTGATCAATCGATCTTGAAGGATGTGTGCGTGCGGTAATCACCGCACGCTGATTGACGTTCATCCATAGCGTTGACATCTCAGATGGTTCAAATGAAAACCTGAATGCAACATCATTAATGACGGCGAACACGTTCTCTGCGGAATATTCGATTCTGGTAGACCGCGACCCATCACTTAGCAATTCAAAAAAAGCATCTTGCAAGGCAAGATGATCCCGCATCCATTTTTCGGTTGAGGCTTGGGCTAGATTAAAGTGTAACCAGATGAAGCTAAGAGGATATTCGGTTTGTTGGTTGTTGAGCCATTCTAGAGCTTCTGTGGCTGTGATTGATTTAGCCCCAGATTCTGGAGAAAACAAATAACCACAGATTAAGCCGCACTTTTCGGACTCGTAGATTGAAGGTTCCATATGGGTTATTGTCCAAAGCCACTAGTCAATCCGAGCAGAGATATAAAAAGTCCTAAACCGATTGAATATCAGAAATGTCGAGTTAGTAAATTTCAGGGACAAACATTTCTTTGGGAACAGGGTTGCGTACATAGTCATCGTGGTGTTCACGTTGAGGCAACTCAATCAAAGGTCGTTTGATTTCTTCATAGGGCATCTGAGTGAGCAAGTGATGTATGCAGTTAAGGCGAGCTTTTTTCTTATCCACTGCTTCAATTACCCACCAAGGAGCTTCAGTGATATGAGTACGCTCCAACATGACCTCTTTCGCTTTGGTATATTGTTCCCAACGGCGGCGCGACTCTAAGTCCATTGGACTGAGTTTCCATTGCTTGAGAGGGTCGTGAATTCTGCCTAGAAAACGCAAATGTTGTTCTTCGTCAGAAATTGAAAACCAGTATTTGATGACTTGAATGCCAGATCGAACCAGCATTCTTTCAAAATCAGGCACGGTGCGGAAAAACTCTTCGTATTGTTCATCTGTACAAAAGCCCATGACGCGCTCAACACCCGCTCTGTTATACCAACTTCTATCGAACAATAGAATCTCACCAGCGGCTGGCAGATGCGAGACGTAACGTTGAAAGTACCATTGAGTGCGTTCACGTTCATTCGGCGCAGGAAGAGCAGCAACACGACAAATGCGTGGATTCAGGCGTTGAGTGATACGTTTAATCACACCACCTTTTCCCGCCGCATCACGCCCTTCAAAGATGATGACTACCTTGTGACCAGTATCTGCAACCCAATCTTGCAATTTGACCAATTCAGCCTGTAGTCGAAATAGCTCATGGAAATAGGTGCGACGATTCTCTTGGGCTTGAGGAGTATTGTTCAAAGATTCATGTAATGAATCCCCACCAGTCACTGGCTCGTAATTCCGGTCTTCCAGCTCCAACTCCAGCTCTTCATCGTAGCTATCGAGCAAGTCATTGTGAATTCGTTGCATTAGCTCTGCGTCACTTAAACTCATCATAATCTCTGCATGGATTGGGGAATATAGACCAAAGAATATAGTTCTTTTATGTCACTTATGTGACAGTCGCAATCGGATTATATTGTGATTGAAAAGCGGGTGTTTATTAGTACTGTACGTGATATTAATAGGCTAGTTTGGAAGAATAAGGTCGCGCTTGGCTGCCAACTCGCGTAATTGCACAGCATAAGCGTGGCGCGCCATTAGCCGTTTATCGGTGAGAATAATTTCCAGCGTTTCGCCGAGCAACATCACGATACCTAATATGGGTAGCACCAGCATGAGCCCAGCGATGCCGGCAATGGTGCCTCCTACAAACAGCATCAAAATGGAAAGTAAAGGATGTAGGTTGAGGCTTTTGCCGACTACGCTAGGGATGAGCAAAAAGTCATCAAGTAAACGAATTACCAAAAATAGTATAACCACATTGTAAGCTGTGCTGACGTCACCGGGGAAGTCGGTGCCGGATACCAACAGGGCCAGTATGCAGCCTATCAATGGCCCCACATAGGGAACTTGACCTAATATCCCCACCACAATTCCAAGAAAAATAGGCGCAGGAAAATCTAGTAGCCAGAAGCCTAGAATCAACATGAATGTGTCAATTGCCGCAAGTTTTATTAGTCCGACAAAATAGAGTCTTGCAGCGCGGTCTATGGCGTGACTCAGGTATAAAGTTTTCTCAAAGAAAGCATTTGGCACAGCCAGCCCTAAAAATTGACGAAAATGATTGCTTTCTTTTAATAGAAAATAAGCAACCATTGGGATGAGCAGCAGCGAGGGTAGCCATGCTGCGATGCCGAGGATTAGTGTGCCTAAGTAATGCTGGGCAAAATTGTCTTGCAAAGCGGTAACGTTGGAGCGCATAGAGTCCGCCATATGTGCGTTGCGCGCAAAGTTAAATTGCTGCTCCAGACCTGTGAGTATGCTATCTATCAGAGAGTATCCGCCAGTCATATAGCGCGACATAGTGTCTTGCCAGCTATCAATGTGCGATAGCACCATAGGATACAAAAACAGCAGCACATTGATGGTAGCCAGCAGAAAAATTCCAGATAAGGTGGCGGCAGCGAAATTGTGAGTATGTCCTGAAAGCACCATTTTTTTTGCAAATGGATCAAGCAGATAGTAAAGCACCAATGCAAGGAAAAACGGCACTACCAGCCACAGGATTTTTTGCAGCAAAAATAACAGTACGCAAGTGGTGGCAATGATGACACACCAAGTGATTGGGCCGGGGGATGAGTCGTCTTTTTCCATCAGAGTACGTAGCGGTGTATCGCCTCACGCAGCCTTTTGCCGATATGGCGCGATAGTTGCAGCGAGATTTTAGACGCCACCGTGGCGTGAGTTTCCAGCAGGGTCAAGAAGTCTTCACGGAATAACACACCGATAGTGCAGTCTTCTGCCGCACGAACTTGCGCGCTGCGTGGCGAATTATCTAGTAATGCCAATTCACCAAAAAACTGACCGTTAGGCAGTTCCGCAATGGCGCCATCTACTGGCCTGCCTTGGCGGCAGATGAGTACCTTGCCTGAGAATAGGAAATAAATGGCTTGGCCTTCCTCGCCTTCATCAAACACGATCTCATCTTTGACATATTCCCGTTCGTGCAGCAATTCCTGAATGATGCCGAGTTCGCGGTGTGTCAGATCAGCGAATAGCGGGACTTCTCTGAGTTTGGAAAAATGCGGCGAGACGTTTTTTTTAAGTAGCAGCTTGAACATATTGTAAATTGAGTGTGAGCAATCAGCGCTATGGTAATCTGAAACCTCAATAAAGACACTATTCAATTAAGGGCATTATGAATCCTGATTTTTGGCTCAGCAAATGGCAAAAAGGTGAGACGGGTTTTCACAGTAGCGAACCCCACCCGTATTTAACTGAATTCTGGTCGCAAATGCCAGCCTGCCAGCGAGTATTAGTGCCGTTATGCGGCAAAAGTTTGGATATGTGCTGGTTGCGTGATCAAGGTTTGGCGGTATTGGGAGTGGAATTGAGTGAGCTGGCGGTAAAAGACTTTTTTCGGTCCGCGAATCTAGAGCCAGAAAAAAGCCAGAAGGGCATTTTGCAAAGCTGGAAAGCAGATGGCATCGAAATATTATGTGGAGATTTCTTCGCGCTGACAGCGACTGACCTAGGCGGCTGTGATGTCATCTACGATAGAGCCGCCTTGATTGCCTTGCCGACTGAATTACGGTTGCGCTATGTGCAGACCATCAAGCGCCTGTTTCCCCAAGGTACGCTCATCTTGCTGGTAACGTTGGAATATCCTCAAGCTGAAATGACTGGCCCACCTTTTTCAGTGAGTGAAGACGAAGTGCGCGAACTATATGCCAGATCAATGATTGAGACACTCACGCGGCGTGACGTGCTGCAGGATAACGAGCGCTTCCACCAGCGGGGTATCAGTAAGCTATTTGAGAATGCTTACCTGATAACGTTATGAAGAACACAATTCTAGCCTCGGATGCCATAGACAACCCGCTCCCTCTGCATATGTTATTTAGATAGTTCCAAAAAATTATGTGCCCGGTCTTCAGCTATATTAGAATCCTTACGCCGCATAAAAACATCAACCTGCCTTCGGAGAGAATAATGCGAATACTGGCTGTTGCCCTACTTTCCCTGATGCTTGGTGGCTGCGTCACCATGCAACAAATGCAGAAGGACCTGAATACCACTACCACGCCTCTGACGCGTTCTTTTGCCGAGATGAAGCAGTTGCCTCTGGCGGAAGGTAAAGAGGTTTCTGTTGAAATTGGCAAGGCATCGCCGCTGTTTATGTTCGAACAGGGCAAGAGCTTCTACGCAGCTTTTGCTGTCCCTGAGCCGAAAGCAGTTAGAACGATCAAGGTCAAATCTCTTCTTACCTCTGTCTGGTTGCCGGAAGCGGGTATCTTTTACCCGTCCTTCGTGTTCCTGGATGAAACTAATCAGCCCATACGTAAGGACAGCAAGTTCGAGCTGGAAGAGCATTTCGCTCTGTGGGGAGGAAATTCTTATGAAGGCACAGTCGTGTTGCCTGTCGAGGCCAGATCATTTTTGATATATACCACCAGTGACCAGATGCCCACACTCTATGCCTATGGCGATGGCGGTAATCAGTTTCCCTTAGCGCATACGCCTGCCGGTTCGCTTACGGTTGAGTTATCCAAGCCCTATCCTGCCGGTTACGATTTTTCTACTGCGGTAATCAAAGACACCGTGCAGCCTAATGATTCAAGCAAGGGAGATTTCTTTTGTCTTATTGAAATAGATGGGAAGTCGGTTGAGAACAGCAGTACCAAGACTGCGCGCCTTAATTACGGGCGTGGCCTTAGCATGACACCTTATACCGTAGAGCGTAAGGTATCGGCCCGCTCAGCTACTTACACCCTGATAGGAAGGACTCAATTTGCTGCTCCTATTCAGGAACTGCTGAACAAATCCTACGAGGTCAAAGGGCAGGTCAAGGTGGCTCTGGAAAAAGACAAAGTGTACGAGGTGCACGGTGAGCTGGGAGAGGGGTATTCCGCAGTGTGGCTGGAGGAAACCTCGGAGCACAAACTGGTCGGTGAGAAGATTGAACTGCGCAGCAAATGATCATTGTTCGGTGAACAGGTTCTGCACCTGCAACACCACGTCGTCCAGCACTTTTTTACGACCTCTTCTATATTACTGTCGGTGACCCTGCCGCTGAAGTTCTCAGACATGTTGCTGGTGACTTTGGAATATCCTAAAGTTGAATTGACCGGCCCACAGTTTTCCGTAAGTGAAGACGAAGAATGCTAACTATATGCCGGATCAATGATTGAGACGTTCACGCGGCGCGATGTGATGTAGGATAACGAGCGTTTCTGCCAGGGTGGGGTAAGTCAATTATTTGAAAATGCCTATTTGTTAACACTAGGATGCCTCTAGAAAATTTAGAATTTCGGGATGAAGTGCAAGGCGTACGGAACGCAGGAACCGGAATGTATGTGTTACTACATGAGGATTCCGAGCACCGCGCAACGTAGCAATTCGCACTAAAAATGGATTTTTAGAGGTATCCGTTATGAAACAGCTTACCTATACGCTTATCCGCAAAACCCAAGGCCGCCGTATCTACGATATCACCGCTGAAGTTAAGAAGTGGATCGAGGGCGCTGCGATAACCACTGGCTTGCTCACGCTCTACATCCAGCACACCTCCGCCAGCCTACTGATTAACGAGAATTACGACCCCGATGTGACCGACGACCTGGAGCGTTTTTTTGACCGATTGGTACCCGATGGCGATCCGCTATTTCTGCATACCGTAGAAGGTGAAGACGACATGCCTGCTCATGCGAGAACTGCTCTTACAGCCGTAAACCTAGCTATTCCTGTGATTGATGGCAAAGTGGCTTTAGGGACGTGGCAGGGGATATTTTTGTTTGAACATCGGCATATGGCGGCCACACGGCGAGTGGTACTGCATTTGATCGGTGAGTAACTCTGCTATAGCTCTTTAAGTTTGTAGATTGCTTCTAAAGCCTGTTTTGGGCTCATGTTATCTGGCTCTAAATCGAGCAACATTTCTTGTAATGGATTCAATACGGGTTCTGTATGTTGGGCGTTGCTGAACAAGTCGGATTGCGGCGTGACGGTAACGCTTTGCTGTTCCAGTTGTGCCAATCTACGCCGTGCAGCAGCGATGACAGATTTCGGTATTCCCGCTAACTGCGCCACTTGTAAGCCGTAACTCTGATTTGCTGCGCCTTCTTCAACGCTGTGCAGAAACACGATGCCATCGTTGTGTTCTACAGCATCTAAATGCACATTTGCGACCTGCTTGTAATCTTCTACCAAGCGCGTCAATTCGAAATAATGCGTGGCGAATAGAGTGTATGCGCGGTTGCGTTCCAACAGGTGTCTTGCGCACGCCCAAGCCAGCGCTAAGCCATCAAAGGTGGAAGTGCCGCGCCCGATCTCGTCCAACAGAACCAATGAATGCTCTGTGGCGTTGTGCAGGATGTTGGCGGTTTCCGTCATTTCTACCATGAAGGTAGAGCGTCCGCCTGCCAAGTCATCTGATGCGCCGATACGGGTGAAGATGCGATCCACCAAACCGATTTCAGCAGATTTTGCCGGAACGAAGCAACCACAATGCGCTAGCAGCACGATAAGCGCTGTTTGACGCATATAGGTGGATTTTCCGCCCATGTTGGGGCCTGTTATCAGCAGAAGCTGACGAAATGGGTTGAGCGCTGTGTCGTTGGCGATGAAGGGTTGCGCGATGCTTTCCACCACCGGATGGCGGCCTGATTCAATATGGATGCTGGTTTCATCGCTAAATACTGGACAGACGTAATTCAGCGCTTCGGCGCGTTCAGCGAAGCAGGTGAGTACATCGAGTTCAGCCACGGCAGCAGCGATTTGTTGCAAGGCAACGATGTGGATGATGAGTGCATCCAGCACGGTCTCGAACAGCATTTTTTCTCGTACCAGCGCGCGTTCGTTAGCGGAGAGCACCTTGTCCTCGAACGCCTTCAGTTCCGGCGTGATGTAACGCTCTGCATTTTTCAGGGTCTGTCGGCGGCGATATTCCGGCGGTGCATTCTCGGCTTGTGCGCGGCTGAGTTCTATGTAAAAACCATGTACGCTGTTGTACTCGACCTTCAGATTCCCCAGTCCAGTACGTTCTTTTTCTGCCGCCTCGTAGCGCAGTAAAAAATCACCATGATTGGCTTGTAAAGCCCTTAGTTCATCAAGCTCAGCATCAAAACCATCGGCAATCACGCCGCCTTCGCGTAATACCGCAGCAGGTTCTGGGCGTATGGCGCGGATGAGGATGTCTAGCGCTTCCGGAGGCGCAGTCATGGCCTCAACAAACACAGACAAGTGTTGTGATTTGAGATGTTTTGCTAAATCTGGCAGCAACTTCAAGCTCTCGCGCAACGCCGATAAATCGCGTGGTCTTGCGGTTCGCAATGCGATTCTGGATGTGATGCGCTCGATATCGGCGATTTGTCGCAAAATGGGCTGTAGATCACGAGTCAAAGGTGCTAATTCACTTACCGCATCCAAGCGCGCCCTAATCGCCGCATGGTCGCGCAAAGGATGATGCAGCCAATGGCGCAACAACCTTGCCCCCATTGCATTTCCCGTGGTGTTGAGCAAGGAATAGAGCGTGGGAGAAGGTTCGCTGCGCAGGGTTTGGTCTATCTCCAGATTGCGTCGGGTGGCGGCATCTAGTTGAATATAGGCATCGGTTTGCTCTGCACTCAAGCCCACAATATGTGGCAGCGCGCTACGTTGGGTGTTTTTGACGTATTCCAGCAAAGCGCCGGCAGCAGCAATCGCAGCGGGCATATCCGCTACGCCAAACCCTGCAAGGTCATGTACGCCAAATTGTTTGGTGAGCATTTGTGTGGCGCTTTCCACGTCAAACTGCCACGGTGCAAGGCGCTTCTTGTCGCACTTGTTGGTGTCTAAAGCCGGATGGCGCAGGTCATCTGGCAGCAGAATCTCAGCCGGATTGAGCCGCTCCAATTCTTGTGCGAGGGTATGGGTTGAGGTTTCGCACAACACAAAACTGCCAGAAGCCAGATTCAACCGAGCCAAACCTAGCTTGTCATCCATCACACACAGCGCCAGCAGCACATTGTTACGGGTGTCGTCCAGTAAGGCACTATCGGTCAGTGTGCCGGGAGTGATGATGCGTGTGACTTTGCGTTCCACCGGCCCTTTGCTGGTAGCGGGGTCGCCAATTTGCTCGCAAATCGCCACTGCCTCGCCCAATTTCACCAGTTTGGCGAGATATTGCTCCAC
>JAIOOY010000066.1 GCA_021414145.1 Methylophilales bacterium
ACTTTTTGCAACTTCCTACTACGTGGTTCAGCGCACCTGTCAGGTTCGTCTATTCTGTGACAAGCTGGCAGCATTTACCTTCTGGGGTTGGCAGCTCGTTATTCTGGCTGCGGCCATTTCACTGCCCCTTGGTTATACCACGGGCAAGGAATACGCCGAACTGGAATGGCCGATAGACATTCTTATCACGCTGGTATGGGTGTCTTATGCGGTGGTGTTCTTTGGCACCATAGGTAAGCGCAAAGTCAAACATATTTATGTGGCTAACTGGTTCTTTGCATCCTTCATCATCGCGGTCGCTCTACTCCACCTCGTCAATAGTGCTGAAGTGCCAGCAGGCTGGATGAAGTCTTATTCGGCTTACGCGGGGGTACAGGATGCCATGATCCAGTGGTGGTACGGGCACAACGCGGTGGGTTTCTTTCTGACGGCGGGATTCCTCGGCATCATGTATTACTTCGTTCCTAAACAGGCCGAACGTCCTGTTTACTCTTACCGCCTGTCCATCGTTCACTTCTGGGCGCTCATCTTTACCTATATGTGGGCGGGACCTCATCATTTACATTACACCGCCCTACCCGACTGGACGCAAACTTTGGGCATGGTGTTCTCGTTGATTCTGCTAGCCCCCAGTTGGGGCGGCATGATTAACGGCATGATGACGATGTCAGGCGCTTGGCACAAGCTACGCGACGACCCTATCTTGCGCTTTCTTATCGTATCGCTTTCGTTTTACGGCATGAGTACCTTTGAAGGCCCAATGATGGCAATCAAGACAGTCAATTCACTATCCCACTATACGGACTGGACGATCGGCCACGTGCACTC
This sequence comes from Methylophilales bacterium, assembly GCA_021414145.1. GTDB lineage: Bacteria > Pseudomonadota > Gammaproteobacteria > Burkholderiales > Methylophilaceae > CAILHX01. The sequence continues at coordinate 829 of JAIOOY010000066.1, forward strand.
TGGTGCCTTAGGCTGGGTTGGTCTTGTTTCCATGGGTTCCCTGTATTACCTGATACCACGCCTGTTTGGTCAGAAAAAGATGTACAGCATTCCAGCGATTGAACTCCATTTCTGGATGGCGACTATCGGCATCGTTCTATACATCGCCGCGATGTGGATTGCCGGCGTGATGGAAGGATTGATGTGGCGCGCTATCAATGCTGATGGAACGCTTACCTATACTTTTGTTGAGAGCGTTAAAGCCGCACATCCGTTCTACATAGTACGGTTTCTAGGCGGAACACTTTATCTGGGCGGCATGTTGGTCATGCTGTGGAACACGCTCAAAACAGCGGCAGCTGGAAAATCCGTGAATGCCGTAATCCCGCCTGTTGTGGCTCACGCCTGAGAGAGATCAATCATGTCAGATAAACAACCAAACAACGGCTTCTCTCACGAGAAGATTGAAACCAACAACTTCCTGATGATCGTGCTGATCTTGTTGGTAATCGCATTTGGCGGACTAGTGGAAATTGTGCCGCTGTTCTTCCAGAAATCCACCACGGAGCCGATCAAGGGTTTACAGCCTTATACCCCGCTGCAACTAGCGGGGCGGGATATTTACACGCGCGAAGGTTGCTACAACTGCCATTCGCAAATGATCCGCCCGTTCCGTGCTGAGACACTCCGCTATGGCCACTATTCGGTAGCAGGTGAATTCGTCTATGACCATCCGTTTCAATGGGGTAGTAAGCGGACCGGGCCGGACCTACATCGCGTAGGCGGAAAATACAGCGATGAATGGCACCGTCTCCACTTGAATAACCCTCGAGACTTAGTGCCTGAATCCATTATGCCGGCCTACCCTTGGTTGGAAAAAGCAACCATAGACCCACAGGATTTGCCTCCTCGCATGAAGGCATTGCGTATGGTAGGTGTTCCCTATACCGATGACCAAATTGCCAAATCAGGTGCGGAGGTGTCCGGCAAAACTGAAATGGAAGCGCTTATTGCATATCTGCAAGTGCTCGGCACCAACCTCAAATAAGTGAAGGAACAATCATGGATGTCAATACTCTTCGTATCCTAGCCACCGTAATGAGCTTCATTGTCTTTGTCGGCATCGTAGTTTGGGCGTGGTCACGCAAAAACGAGAGCGATTTCCGCGAAGCTGCCAACCTGCCTTTTGAACAGGATTAAGGAATAAAAAATGAGTGACTTTAATAGCGAGTTCTGGTCTGTTTTTATCTCTGTAATAACCTTAGCTGGGATTTTTGCCTGCTTATGGCTACTTTGGATCACCAACAGAGCCAAGGTAGCTAAAAACAGCGACAACAGCACGGGGCATGTATGGGATGAAGACCTGCGTGAAATGAATAACCCTTTGCCACGCTGGTGGGTATGGCTATTCGTCATCACTATCGTTTTTTCATTAGCATATCTTGTGGCATATCCCGGACTGGGATCTTACGCGGGCAAACTGGGTTGGACACAGGTGGGTGCATACCAAACTGAAACGACAGAAGCCAATAAGGCACTGGAACCGCTCTATGCCAAATTCGCTGCTATGAAGGTTGAAGATTTAGCTGCCGACAAACAAGCCTCAGAAATCGGCTCTCGCTTATTCCTGAACACCTGTGCACAGTGTCATGGTTCGGATGCACGTGGCAGCAAAGGGTTCCCTAACCTCACTGACCATGACTGGTTACACGGCGGCACACCAGAAAAAATCACGGAAACCATCACCAACGGTCGCATCGGCATGATGCCACCGATGGCTGCGGCAGTGGGAACCGAAGATGATGTGAAAAACGTGGCGAACTATGTACTTAGTCTTTCAGCAAGTAAACATGATGCACACCGTTCAACGCTAGGTAAGGCCAAATTCGAGATTTGTGCCGCTTGCCACGGAGCCGACGGTAAAGGCAATCAGGACATAGGCGCCCCTAACCTGACCGATAACATCTGGCTGCATGGTTCTGGGGAGGCTGCAATTATTAAACGCATCAATGAAGGCAAAACGAACCAGATGCCTGCACACGCGGCAAAATTTACCTCTGCACAAATTCACGTGCTAACAGCCTATGTCTGGGGATTGTCGAATAAGCCTGATGCCCAGCTTGCTAAGTAATTCAAATTGATGCGGAAGCCATGACGCAGAAGGTTATTCCTATAGTGACACAACCTCTTGATGAGGTCATGGTGTCACTGTACGAAGCACAAAAGAAAATCTACCCGCGTAGCGTATCTGGCTTTTTTAGCAAGTGGCGCTGGGGCATGATCTGGCTGACTCAGATCGTGTTCTATGGCCTCCCTTGGCTGGAGTGGGGTCAGCGTCAGGCGGTGTTGTTCGACCTCGCTTCTCGACGGTTTTACTTGTTTGGGCTGGTACTTTATCCTCAGGACTTGATCTACCTGACCGGCATCCTAGTCATTTCCGCATTATCACTCTTCCTGTTCACGGCCGTCGCCGGGCGGCTTTGGTGCGGCTTTTCCTGCCCACAAACGGTTTATACCGAAATATTTCTGTGGATTGAGAGAAAAATCGAAGGCGACCGTGCTGCGCGCATGCGTCTCGATAGCCTGCCGCTGACATCAGAAAAAGCACTAAAAAAAGGGCTGAAACACCTTGTCTGGATTGCTTTAGCCCTATGGACAGGCCTTACCTTGGTTGGCTATTTCACACCAATTCGCGAGTTGTTGCTGTCTTTTGAGCAGGCTAGCCTGGGACCGTGGGAATCATTCTGGGTGTTCTTCTATGGTTTTGCCACTTATGGTAATGCCGGCTTCATGCGCGAACAGGTGTGCAAATACATGTGCCCTTACGCACGATTCCAGAGCGCCATGTTTGATCACGACACCCTGATCGTGACATATGACAATGCCAGAGGAGAGCCACGTGGCGGACGTGCACGCGCTGCGGATCCAAAATCGATTGGTCTGGGTGCTTGTGTTGACTGCACATTGTGTGTTCAGGTATGTCCCACCGGCATTGATATTCGTGATGGGTTGCAGTATGAATGTATAGGTTGCGGTGCCTGTGCGGATGTATGCGATACAGTGATGGACAAAATGGGCTATATGCGAGGACTGGTGAAGTTTTCCACACAGAATGCAATTTCACAGAAATGGACACAACACCAAATTATTAAAAGAGTATTACGGCCTAGAGTTCTCGTCTACACGACAATTCTTTTAGTACTTTGCATCGGGTTGGCACTCAGCCTCGAAATGCGTTCCCCATTCATGGTAGATGTGATTCGAGATCGCGGGGTGATGTCGCGCGTCGTTGATGGAGACAAGCTGGAAAATCTATATCGCATGCAAATCATGAATACTACCGAGAAACTTCAGCATTACCGTATCAGCGCAAGCGGCCTAAATGGCTTAGAAATAGAATCTGATGGCGACGAGTCTAATGGCCTGGTGACGATTGGAGCGGCGCAGTCACAATGGGTAACGATACATCTGCAAATTCCGCAAGAATCTGCGGAACCCGGTTCGCACCCTATTCAATTTGTCGTCCAGGCACTTGATTCGCCAGATCATGTCAGTGAAAGAGCGATTTTCTTAGTACCCCGATAAATCTATTCAATAAACAATGAGGAGATAGAGTCATGACTAAACAACACTCACAAGCTTGGTGGCACTACGGGCACGTTTGGCTGATGATTTCAGGCCCTCTGGTCGTGGTAATTGCCTCTTTTGTAACCGCATATATCGCTTTTCGCGCACCTGATCCAGTGATCGACGACTACTATCGCAAAGGTATCGAGATTAACAAAACATTAAGTGGGCAAGCTGCGGCACTTGTACCTGCAATTCAGGCACGCAATCACGCGGCCACAAGCAGGAGTCCCTAAAAGGAGATTATCATGCGGAATATGCGGTTGATGTGGATTGCATGGCCAGCCTTTTTAATGGCAGGCGTGATGGAGATACTGGTGTTTTCAATGCTGGATCCGAGCGACCTCACCTGGTTCGGTCAGCCGCTGGCAGTTTCACGCCAAGGCATTTACACACTGGCATTTTTTATGTTCTGGGGCATTACTATGGCATCCAGTGCTCTTACAACATTGCTATCAATATCACCATTTGAGGTAAATCGTTGCCCGCTGCCCGCACGTGAACGACCCGATGGCTGTCCGAAGCAGGAGTCATCCTGTTGTTAATCTAATTAATGACAGGACTGTGGGTTGTATATCTGTTTCAAGGCTTCCGTATTTAGGATACGGATGTTGCGTTGCTTTACGTCAATAATGCCATCCTCGCTGAATTTTGAGAAAGTCCGGCTCACGGTTTCTATCTTCATTCCCAGATAACTACCAATTTCTTCTCGTGACATACGCAGTATCAGCTCAGATTGTGAAAATCCGCGAGCGTGCAAACGCTGTACCAAGTTCAGCAGAAATGCAGCCAGACGTTCTTCGGCGCGCATATTCCCAAGCAACAGCATGACTCCATGATCGCGTACAATCTCGCGGCTCATAATCTTATGTACATGATGCTGTAATGCAGGAAACTCGCGTGAAAGCACTTCTACATTGTCAAAAGGCATAATGCAAACCTCTGCGTCCTCAAGCGCCACCGCATTACAATTATGGTGATTACTGACAATCCCATCCAAGCCCATAATCTCGCCCGCCATCTGAAAACCGGTTACTTGCTCACGCCCATCTTCGCTGGCCACACAAGTTTTGAAAAATCCAGTACGAATAGCATAAAGCGAGTTAAATGAATCACCGTTGCGAAATAACACATCCCCACGCTTCAGTTTACGGCGAACTGCCACCACCTCGTCCAACTTCTTCATATCATCAGAATTAAGCCCAACAGGCATACACAGCTCACTCAGATTGCAATTGGAGCACGCTATTTTTATGGTTTCTGGTTTCATGCCATCCGCATTTAGGTAAGTCATACCCCAAGCTTACCCTTTTTATGATTTTTGCAAAACTGATTGTTTACAGAACTGAATTTTGTTATGGAATTTTGTTGTAGCCGAGCAGATGATTCTTTGACCTTAATCAAGGAATTTTATGTCTACCACTGGCAAAGTCGCTTTCACGCTAGGAGTAAATGACATTGACCAATCTAACCACTACGGTGTTGTTGTGATGATACCGGTGACCCCAGAACTGCTAAAACAGTTTGATGTTCCCGGCCCCCGCTATACCTCTTACCCCACTGCGGATCGCTTTGTTGAGGCTTTTGCACAAGATGAATATCTACAAGTGCTCGATCAGCGCCGGGTCGGCGGCTTCGCCCTGCCATTATCCATATATGTACACATCCCCTTTTGTGAATCACTCTGCTTCTACTGTGCTTGCAACAAGATCATCACCAAAAATCATCATCGTGGTACTGAGTATCTGCGTTATCTAAGTCGAGAAATTGATTTACAAGTATCACGACTTGGGACTGGAAGAATCGTATCGCAATTGCATCTCGGCGGAGGATCGCCCACTTACTTGAGCGATACTGAACTTACAGAATTGATGTCCATGCTGCGCCGCAATTTTCAGATGGTTCTTAGAGGCGAGTATTCCATCGAAGTAGACCCTCGCACAGTTGATGCAGACCGACTAGCTAGACTCGCCGAACTTGGATTCAACAGGTTGAGTTTTGGAATTCAGGATTTTGACCCTGCGGTGCAACAAGCAGTACATCGCATTCAACCTGTAGAAAAAGTATCTGCTCTGATGCAGGCGGCGCGTGACCTGCATTTTGATTCTATCAACGTAGATTTGATTTATGGGTTGCCGAGACAAACGCCAGAATCATTTGAGCGAACGATTGAACAAGTCATCCAACTCCGACCAGATCGCATCGCACTGTATGCCTACGCCCATCTACCGCAACGCTTCAAGCCTCAACGTCACATCAATCAGCAGGAATTACCCAATGCCTCGGCTAAACTCTCTATGCTGTCGCGCTCAATATCGGTTTTTTTAGAAGCAGGTTATATGTATGTAGGGATGGATCACTTTGCCCTACCCGGAGATGCCCTAGCCATTGCCAAAAGACAAGGCAGATTACACCGCAACTTCCAGGGATACAGCACTCAGCCGGATTGTGACTTGATCGGATTGGGTGTTTCTGCTATCGGCAGCGTAGGCGCAAGTTACAGCCAGAATGCAAAATCACTTGATGAATATTATGACCATTTGGATCAGGGACGGCTACCCGTGGTTCGCGGTCTCTCTATGGCACATGACGACTTGATGCGTAGAGCGATAATCATGGCATTGATGTGTCAGGGCAACCTTCAGTTTGAATCCATAGAACTGAGCTATTTGGTGGACTTCAGGAAATATTTCTCTCGAGAACTGGAAATACTGCAAGAATTTGCGAATAACGAGCTAGTAGTGCTGGAAGAATGTGGTATCCAGGTGACCAATCGCGGGTGGTTCTTTGTACGTGCCATCGCTATGGTATTTGATCGTTATCTACAAGCAGACCGTAATCGCGCGCAATTTTCCAAGATTATTTAAAATTGCCAACATGCAGACCACTTTAGTGCTGACTACATTTTTTATGGGGCTAGCAGGTGGCCCGCATTGCATCGCCATGTGCGGAACGGCATGTGCGGGCATCAGCAATAGTCGCCCACTCCCCATGACTCAATTCCATGCCGGTCGATTATTAGGCTACGCTACCTTGGGTGCTGTTGCAGCAGCTTCCATCCAAGGGCTTGGTTGGCTTACTACCCAGACGGCTGCCCTGCATCCTTTGTGGACATTTTTTCATGTTCTTGTGTTGTGCTGGGGATTAATCCTAATCACCTACGCGCGACAACCGTTATGGGTAACAGGCATGGGTCGTAGCATCTGGCTGCACGTGAGGCAGCTGTCCAATTTACCAGGTGGAAAATTTATGACAGGTCTGCTATGGGCATTGATGCCCTGCGGTCTCCTGTATTCCGCCCTGCTCGTCGCATCACTCAGTGCGAATATGCTGTCGGGTGCTATGAGCATGGCCACATTTGCCGTTGGCACCAGCATCTCTCTGATTGTTGGGCCTTGGCTCTGGATTAAATTGAAACATGGTCAATGGGTCAGCGAAGAAAGTAGTATGCGCTTAGCCGGCCTGCTTCTCACAATCGTGGCAGCTTGGGCGGTCTGGATGGATATCATGCACCAGCAAAAAATATGGTGTAGTTAGTGCAAAAAAAGCCCCTGCCGGAATGACAGGGGCAAAGGTGGAACAGCCAGAACATCTTGATTCTGCTAGGTTACGCTCTCATCAGAATCGTTTACCAATACCAATACCGAATACCCATGGATCAATATCAAGCTCATCAATCTTGACAAATCCCGCGCCAGCATTAACAGACACATCGCTGCTAATAAATGCTTTTTTGACATCAGCATTGATCATCCAACCATCTTTCAAATTGAAGTCAACACCTGCCTGAAAAGCAAAACCGACACTGTTGCGATCCAAACGGATTGGCAAACCACCCGTCGTTGACAGTTTGTTATCCATAAAGCGGGTGTAATTCACACCTGCGCCGATGTATGGATCAATGGTTTCATCAGGAAGAAAGTGCCATTGCACGGTCAATGTAGGTGGCAATAAATTTACAGAGCCCAATGGCTGATTGCCCAAAGCACCTGTGTTGCCTGTGATGCTGACATCGTGCCGGGTACCAACAGCCAAAATCAATTCGGCGGCAATGTTTTTAGTGATGTAATAGGAAAAGTCGATCTCAGGGATGGTGTTACCGTCAACAGCCAACTCAGAACCAGCACCAATGGCGGCACCTAAACCAACACTGGCAGACTGACTCCCCAACTTACTGTCTTCATCTGGGCTCACATGTGCTGCCCGCAAACGTACAACGATATCACCTGCTTCCGCCATTGCCAGAGTTGGCGCAAAAGCAGAAAGAAGTGCAACTGCTAAAACTGTCTTCTTCATCAAAACCTCCATTAGGTAAAAGTAGAATTCTCAAATTGATGATGGAATTCTATGGAGATTGATGATTAGATGATTTGACTTAAATCAACAGGATGGCTTTTAGATAGCCATACCGCGGCCTTTGTGGTGAGAAGGTGTCACTAAACGGAGACAACTATCAGGAATCTCTACTCTAGCCGCAAAAAATGCTCCCGGTAGTATTTAAGCTCTTCGATAGACTCGTAAATATCTGACAATGCTTCGTGCTTGCTGACTTTCTTGAAGCCGTCATACAACTTGGGTCTCCAGCGTTTAGCCAGCTCCTTGAACACACTGACATCCAGATTACGGTAGTGAAAATACTCTTCCAATTTAGGCGTATGTACCGCCATGAAGCGCCTGTCCTGACAAATGGAATTGCCGCACATCGGAGATTTACCTTTGGGCACGTATTTCTTCAGAAAGGCAATCATCTGTGCCTCCACTTCCGCCTCATCAAAGGTTGAGGCCTTCACTCGGTCTATCAAACCAGAACGCCCATGGTGACGTTGATTCCAGTCGTCCATCTTGGCCAACACAGCGTCACTCTGATGTACCACTAAAACGGGGGATTCGGCGATGGCATTAAGATGCACGTCGGTAATCACCACAGCCACCTCAATCACCTTATCAGCCTCTGGGACCAAGCCGGTCATCTCCATGTCTATCCATATCAGGTTGTCTTTATCCTGTGCCATAATGAACCCCATCCTTTTTTTACGTTCCAAATGGTTCAGATTCTAAACTAATTTCACTTATGACAACCTTTACAATTTTATTTATTGCCCTAGTTCTGGCTACCACACTCATTCAGCAATGGCTAGGTCGCCGTCAAATTGCGCACGTTGCGATGCATCGTAACCAAGTACCTACAGCTTTCGCCAGCGGCATAGACTTGGAAGCACACCAAAAAGCGGCTGATTATAGCGTCGCTAAATCGCGCTTGAATTTGGGCGCAACACTAGCCAGCAGTGCGGTTTTATTAGCTCTCACGCTAGGCGGTGGTTTGCAATGGTTAGATAGTTACATCATTAGCATGTTGCCTGAACAAAAAATGTTGGGGGGCGTGTTGGTCATGTTGGCTGCCATGTTCGTTACCAGCGTGGCGGACTTACCTTTTGATTACTACAAGAATTTTGTCATTGATGAACGTTTTGGCTTCAACAAAATGACACCCACCATGTTTTTTCAAGACATCCTCAAACACACGGTTTTAGGTTTAGCGATGGGTCTGCCACTCATGTTTGCAGCCTTATGGTTGATGCAAGGTGCCGGCACATACTGGTGGCTGTGGCTATGGGCAGTTTGGTCGGTATTCAATTTATTGATGTTGGCGGTGTACCCTACTTTCATCGCGCCCTTCTTCAACAAGTTTTCTCCCATGACCGACGAGTCACTGAAAACTCGCATTGAAGCACTCCTTACCAAGTGCGGGTTCAAATCGCAAGGCTTACTGGTGATGGATGGCTCGCGTCGCAGCAGCCATGGTAATGCCTATTTCACCGGCTTTGGTCAAAACAAGCGCGTGGTGTTTTTTGACACACTGTTAGAACGCCTAGACCCCAACGAAATTGAAGCTGTACTTGCCCACGAACTCGGTCACTATCGCCGCAACCACATCATCAAGCGCATCATCATGATGTTCGCGGTGAGCTTTGCTGGCTTGGCCTTACTGGGTTGGTTGAAGCAAGCAGAGTGGTTCTATACCGGACTAGGTGTTACAACCCCTAGTGACCACATGGCACTCATCCTGTTTTTGCTTGTTGCCCCCTTATTGATGTTTGTGCTACGTCCTATTTTTGCTGCGTACTCCCGCGCCAACGAGTTTGAAGCCGATGAATACGCCGCCGAATACAGCAACGCCCAGCACTTGATAGAAGCGTTGGTGAAGCTATATCGAGACAATGCTTCAACCCTTACACCAGACCCCATACACTCAGCGTTCTACGATTCACACCCGCCCGCAAGCATCCGCGTGGCGCGGCTGCAAAGTGGGATGGCACGATGAGATTCTGGCTACTTTTTTTATTAAGCTTCAACGTGATCGCTAATCCACTGGATGCTGGGGATGTAAAGCTAGGCAAGCAATTAGTAGAAAAAAACTGCATCGCCTGCCACGCCGCTCGTTTTGGTGGAGATGGTTCAAAAATCTACACGCGTGAAGACCGCATCATCAAAACCCCCAAAGGCTTGATTCAGCAAGTGCGCAACTGCAACACCAATCTCGGCCTGAAATGGTTCGATGACGAAGAGCTAGCAGCCGCAGCCTACCTCAACCAAACCTATTACCACCTGCAGTAATTGGCTCAAGGCTTAGTGATTGCAGCGCACGGCAAGCGCTATGACGTAGAACTCCCTAGTGGTGAAATCATCAGTTGCGTCACCCGCGCCAAAAAAAGCGAACTGGCCTGTGGTGATCAAGTTGAAATCAAATCTACCAGCGCAGGCGAAGCCGTTATCGAAGGCTTTCTTCCCCGCACAAGCCTGCTCTACCGAAGTAACGATTTCCGCAAAAAATATCTCGCGGCCAATGTCACGCAAATCATCATCGTATTGGCCGCCAAGCCCTCGTATTACCCTGAGTTGCTAGACCGCTGCCTGATTGCCGCAGAGTCTGAGGGTATCCGCCCGTTGATTCTGCTCAACAAAGCAGATTTGGTAGAAAGCGCCGAATCGCTGGCAAAACTGCAGTTATATAAACTACTGGGCTATGCACTATTAAGCCTATCTGCACAAGAAGACATCACCCCCCTACTGCCCTGGCTGGAAGGCCAGACCAGTGTACTTGTTGGGCAATCCGGCATGGGGAAATCCACTCTGGTAAACGCGCTGCTACCAGAAGCACTCGTCCGCACAAGAGAAATCTCGTCTGCACTAGATAGCGGTAAACACACCACCACGGCGGCACGGCTTTATCACCTGAACGAGAATAGCCATCTGATCGACTCCCCGGGATTGCAGGAGTTTGGCTTGGCGCACTTAAGCGCCGACAAGATAGAACATGCTTTTGTAGAGTTTCGCCCATTTTTAGGCAAATGCAGATTTAACGATTGCCATCATCTGCACGAACCTGACTGTGCTTTACTTGCAGCCGTTGCCGAAGGCGTTATTACCGAGAGTCGCTTGCAGTGCTACCATAAGGTTGTCGCCCAACCAGCTTAAATAGGGTTGCAAATTGACTACTGCATTTATCAGCCATCCTGACACTTTATTACATGTCATGGATGGCTCACATCCAGAATCCCCCGCGCGCATCACCGCCATCAAAGACCGTCTGGCAGCTACTGGCTTGCTCAAACAACTAAAACTCTACGAATCGCCAATCGCCACCGACGAGCAACTGGAACGTATCCACGCACATGAATACGTGCAGCATATCCGTAAAGTCGCCCCTCACGCAGGTTTGGTGCGCCTGGACGGCGACACCGCGATGGGGCCGATGACGCTGGCTGCAACACTGCATCAAGTCGGCGCGGTGGTGCAAGGTGTGGATTTAGTGATTAGCGGAGAAGTGAAAAATGCCTTCTGCTGCGTGCGCCCGCCAGGTCACCACGCAGGTCGCTCCAACTCCGCCGGATTCTGCATCTTTAACGGCGTTGCGGTAGGTGTGGCTCATGCAATAGCCCAATATGGCATAGAACGCGCCACGATTATAGATTTCGACGTACACCACGGCGACGGCACAGAAAACATCTTCAAAGACCATCCAAAAGTCATGCTGTGCTCCACCTTCCAGCACCCGTTCTATCCCGGACGTGGCGCAGACACACGCACCCAGCGCATGGTGAACGTGCCACTTAAAGAAGGAACTGACGGTAAAGGGTTTCGCGCCGCAGTGGAAAGTGAATTCCTACCTGCCCTCACCCAATTCCAGCCACAGATGGTGTTCGTCTCCGCAGGGTTCGACGCGCATCAGGACGACCCGCTAGCGGGTTTGAATCTAGTAAGAGATGACTATATTTGGATTACCGAATTCATCTTAGGAATAGCCAACAAATACGCCAAAGACCGCGTAGTCTCGGTATTGGAGGGTGGTTATCACCTGTCTGCGCTTGCGGATAGTGCTGAGTCGCACATCAGGACGCTAGCCGGACTGTTATAATCCGCCCCATGCAAATCACCACCCGCCTAGAGTTCGATGCCGGACACCGCATCCCCAGCCACAAAAGCCAATGCCGCAATCTGCACGGTCATCGTTATGCGATTGAAATTACCCTGTCAGGCGACATCATCGAACAAGAAAACACCTCAGAGCAAGGCATGGTCATGGATTTTTCAGATGTCAAAGCCATTGCCAGACGCGAAGTGGTGGACAAATGGGATCACGCATTCCTAGTTTACAAAAATGACACCGCCGTGTTGGATTTTCTGAACACTCTACCCAACCACAAGACCGTGGTGATGAATGAGGTGCCTACCGCCGAGAATATGGCCGCAGAAGCCTTTCGCATCCTGCAAGCTTGCTATCAGGACACCTACGGCAACCATCTAAAGCTGGAACAGGTGCGACTATACGAGACCCCGAATAGCTGGGTGGACGCAGTTAAATAGCCATTGTAGTGCGATCAGCTAAGAGGTATTTTCTGCGGCGCCTGTTTTTCAGCCTTTGTCGAAACGCGCTTACAACCGGTAATCATGGCTCTAATCAGATTATCTTTGTGCAATACGCTCTCGGTCACCACGCCAGTGACATGTATGACGACCAACACCAGCCAGCCCCATGTTGAATACTGGTGCAATGTTTGCAAAAGTTCGGGTTGATCAATCAACCATCCTTCGTTAAACACCAACCAACCAGAAACAACTGCTGTGCATCCAAAAGCAAGCATGGCGTAAATGACCAAACTCCCTGCGGGGTTGTGGCCAATATAACGTTTAGCATTGCCATGCAGTACATAACACATGTGCTTAGCGGCAAGCACAGGATTGAGCGGGAAACTGTCAAAACTGGCGTAGCCCGTCTTCATCAAGCCCCACACGATACGGGCCAGCAGCAAAGCTCCTGCCACATAACCAGCCCGCACATGGATGTCACGATCCCATTCAGAGGCATGCGTATAGAATGCCACTGAAAATGCGACTACCAACGACCAATGAAAAATTCTTACAAATAAATCCCAAACGTATTCATGGGAAGCATCTTTACGACTCATTTCTTAGCGCTAGGCGTTTTTTCCGTCAACAGGTAAGTAATGTAACTGGCTTTTTCTGCCGCTGTACAATCGCTGCCGATGATGTCTTTGCAGTGTTGTGTAAACTTACTTTCGACTTTCTCAAAGTCGTCAAAACGTTTGGTATTGACCACAGGAGACAGCGGACGAATCGGCTTGCCGGTGACGATATGCTTGCCTTCATCAGCCGGATTTGAAGTGTGGCATGAAGCACAGGCCATTAGCTTACCATTGCCAAGTTTAATCTTACGATTGAAAAAGAATTTCCCGTCTGCCGCAGTAGGGCCGGCGTATTCTGGGTTGTCGTGTTTAGCGAGTTCACTGTATATAGAAACCAGCTTCTCCGCATTGGCAACGTCTGCCTGTGCAGAAACAGCAGTGAAACCAATTAGTGCGGCTAAAACGATATTTCTAGTTCTCATTTAATGCTCCATTTCAGTTAGTAATAGGGTTGTTGCGTGTTAAATAATAAGGCGGGCTAATTTGAAATACTTTGATATTAATCAAGCGAATTGTATGCCAATATTGTGAAAAAATTATTTCTATTACAGGAAACGGGCAATTTTCTCATCTACAGAAACACCAAAAAACGAGTAAAAACATGGCCTTTACAGGCTGAAAATAAATATTTAGCGAATTTCATTTTTTTGATGCGATGATGGATATAAGTACTTAGCACCGCACTTGCGAGTGCCAAAATGGGGCGCATTTTTAGTTACCAGATAAACCGACAGGAGCTATATGAACGACAAGATACGCCAGTTGCTTGACCAGATGAACGCGCTTGAAGAAGAGATGCGCACCGCGCTGCACGAACAAAAAATCCCCATGTTTTTTGAAATCAAGGGCAAGCGCGTTGAGTTTGAAAAATCCATTCGCGAAGCCCACCATAAACTCAAAATTGGCTTTTTCCGCTGGCTGCTGACACGCCCGCAAAATCTCATCACCGGCCCCATCATCTACGGCATGGCTGTTCCCATCGTGCTACTTGATCTCTGCATCAGCTTTTACCAAGCCACCTGCTTCCCGATATACGGCATCACCAAGGTGCGCCGCGG
>JAIOOY010000067.1 GCA_021414145.1 Methylophilales bacterium
CCCGCCAGCAGCAAGCCGGCTGACTTATCGGCACTCAAAAATCTGTTGGCACAAGGTTCACTCAATGTGGGCAGTATTGCTTATGATAAATATCGCGTAGCGAACCTGGCCTTAAACTTAAACGCTGATGGGCAGACGTTGAGCGTTAATCCACTATCCGCCAAGGTGGACGACAGCCAAATTAAAGGAAGTGTGGGCATCAGTCATTTTGACAAACCACTTTATACCTTTGACTTGGACATAGACCGCGTGGATGTTGACCGCTATGTACCAGCTAGTGACCCAAAAGCGGCTGCTGCGCCAGCTAAACCCTTGGATTTATCTGCGTTGAAAACGCTCAATGCCGAGGGTAGCTTGCGGATTGCCAGCTTAAAATACGGCAAAATTCAGAGTTCCAATGTGCGCTTAGACCTCAAGGCCGACGGAGAAAAACTGGGCTTGAATCCGTTTTCGGCCAAAATAGACGACAGCCAAGTCAAGGCGGTGCTTGGCATTACGCAATTTCAAAGCCCTAAATTCAGCTTCAATGTCGAGATAGATAAGCTGGATGCTGATCGCTACATCAGCAAAAAGGAACCAACAGCTAAGCCGCAGCCAGACGCGCCCATAGATTTATCTGCATTAAAAAGCTTAAACGCTACGGGGGAAGCCAAAATTGGCGCACTTAAAATTGCCAACGTAAAAACCGCTAACGTCAATGTGGGCTTAAACGCTAGTGGTGGTTTAGTGCAGGTATCGCCTTTTGCAGCAGATTTGTATCAAGGCAGTATGGCGGGTAGTTTGAAATTAGATGCTCGCACCATGCCCAACATCACAGTGAAACAAGAAATGAAGGGCATCGCCATCGGTCCATTGTTAATAGATGCAATTCAAAACGATATGCTGGACGGCAAAGGTACGTTGAAACTAGATGTGACCACACAAGGCAACACGGTGGGTGCGCTGAAAAAGGCGCTTAATGGCAGCGCCGCGCTGGTACTAGCAGATGGTGCGGTAAAGGGCATAGATATTGCGGGCAGTATTCGTGAGTTCAAATCTAAAATTAATATACTCAAACCGCAAAGCAGCTTAGGCGCAGACCAAAAAAAGAAGACGGACTTTAGTGAGATGATCGCCAGTTTCAACATCAAAAACGGTGTGGCGCATAACGAAGATCTGAGCATGAAAGCGCCGTTGTTTCGTATCACTGGTAGCGGAGATATTGATGTAGGCAACAGCACTCTCAATTACCTTGCCAAGCCTACAGTGGTTGCTAGTCTTAAAGGGCAAGGCGGCTCCGACTTGGATTCGCTCAGCGGCTTGACTATCCCAGTCAAAATCACTGGCACTTTCGACTCGCCTAAGTACGCCATGGATTTCGCGGGTATGGGGGCGGCTTTGGCTAAAAGCAAACTGCTAGAGAAAGTTGGTGGTAGCAAAGGCGAGGCGGTACAACAGCTAATAGGTGGTGACAAAGCGGGAGCGCTCGGTGGTTTATTAGGGGCTAAAGATAAAACGCCTGCCACTGCCCCAACAGCACCACCGGACGCGGCTGCTCCGGCAGCAGAGCCAGTAAAACCAGAAGACAAAGTAAAAAAGAAACTGAATAAATTGCTGGGCTTTTAAGATAGTCCTTCACGAAATGCATTTTTTTGGTTAGCATAGCGCCAGAGAACTACGCACTTCGTTTATTTCAGACAGCCCCCGAATTATTACTATTTATTAACTGAGGTTCCCCATGAGTGAACAGATTATTCATTTGAGCGACGCATCATTTCAACAAGACGTACTGGAATCAACCCTTCCGGTGTTGGTTGATTACTGGGCGGAGTGGTGTGGCCCTTGCAAAATGATTGCGCCGATACTGGAAGACATCGTTAAAGAATATGACGGACGTATCAAAATCGCCAAGCTGAACATTGATGAGAATCAAGCCACACCGCCTAAATATGGTATTCGTGGTATTCCTACGCTGATGTTATTCAAGAACGGCAATGTTGAAGCCACCAAAGTCGGCGCATTGTCTAAATCGCAATTGACAGCTTTTATTGACAGTAATATCTAAAGCACGTACTCTCATGTCTAATTCGCAAGTTAAGTTGTTGTAGCACGGGAGTCTTGGCATCAAACGCAAACTCCCTACCTGACCGAACCCAAGATTCCCTAGTCGTATCCCTTCCCCAGCAATTTCCTTATTAAGGCCGTAATTCCCTATGCAACTATCAGAACTCAAGCAAACCCCAGTAACCGAATTGGTCGAAATGGCCATCGCCAACGAAATCGAAGGCGCAAACCGCATGCGTAAGCAGGACCTCATCTTTGCCCTGCTCAAAAACAAAGGCAAAAAAGGAGAGAGCATTTTTGGCAACGGTACCTTGGAGGTGCTGTCTGATGGTTTTGGGTTCTTACGATCGCCCGATAGCTCTTATTTAGCGGGGCCGGACGATATTTACGTATCACCATCGCAGATTCGCAGATTTAACCTGCATACAGGCGACACCATCACCGGTGAGATACGCACTCCCAAAGATGGTGAGCGTTATTTCGCGTTAGTGAAAGTTGATACTGTCAATGGTGAAGCGCCAGACAGCACCAAGCATAAAATCCTGTTTGAGAACTTAACCCCGCTTTTCCCCACCCAGCCATTAATTTTAGAGCGCGATATCAAGAGTGATGAAAACATCACCGGTCGCGTGATTGACATGATTGCCCCGATAGGCAAAGGCCAGCGCGGCTTACTGGTAGCCAGCCCGAAATCCGGTAAGACCGTGATGCTGCAACACATTGCCCACGCTATTACCTCTAATCATCCTGACGTTGAATTGATTGTGTTGCTGATAGATGAGCGTCCAGAAGAAGTAACGGAAATGACCCGAACCGTCCGAGGTGAAGTGGTTGCTTCAACTTTTGACGAGCCTGCCACGCGTCACGTACAAGTGGCCGAAATGGTACTGGAAAAAGCCAAACGTCTAGTCGAGCACAAAAAGGATGTAGTGATCCTGCTCGACTCCATCACGCGATTGGCGCGAGCTTACAACACCGTGGTACCGGCTTCTGGCAAGGTGCTGACCGGTGGTGTGGATGCCAACGCACTGCAACGCCCTAAACGCTTTTTTGGTGCAGCTCGGAACATCGAAGAAGGTGGCTCGCTCACTATAATCGCCACTGCTCTGGTGGATACCGGTTCACGTATGGATGACGTGATTTATGAAGAATTCAAGGGTACCGGCAATATGGAAATCCATCTTGACCGCCGTATGGCCGAGAAACGTTTGTATCCTGCCATCAACGTCAACAAGTCTGGTACACGCCGTGAAGAACTGTTGATTGAAAAGGACATTCTGCAAAAAATCTGGGTATTGCGTAAGTTGCTTTACCCGATGGATGACTTGGAAGCGATGGAGTTCTTACTGGACAAAATTAAGGCCACCAAAAACAACTCTGAATTTTTTGACTCTATGCGTCGTGGCTAAATAATGAGACGCTTGGCCGTATTGCTGCTGCTGGTGTGTTCAGTGGCCAGCGCCAGCGATTTCAACCTAACCGACCTTAGTGGTAAAAACCATAAGCTGGCAGATTACAAGGGCAAGTGGGTGCTGATCAATTTATGGGCGACTTGGTGTCCACCCTGCCTCGAAGAAATTCCCGATTTAATCGCATTGCAGGAAACCCACAAAAATCTTGCCGTCATAGGCGTGGTCGTGGATTATGAAAGCAGGAAAAAAGTCACCGATTTCGTTGACGACAATCTGATGAGTTATCCCATCGTGTTAGGCGACGAAAAAGTCATCCAGCAATTTGGGAGAGCAGAGGTGCTACCAAGCACTTATCTCTACAACCCCCAAGGCAAGCTGGTCAAACTACATCGTGGTTTGATTACACGTCAAACCGTTGAAAAATTGATGCAGTAGCCTATTTCTCAATATATTCAAACATCTTCACTACTTTCGCTACGCCCTCAGTACTACGTGTGATTTCCACGGCGTCATCCGCTTCTTTCTTGGACACCAATCCCATCAAATACACCACCGAAGCTTCAGTTACCACCTTGACTTGATTGGCGGGAAAGCGGTTTTCAGTCACCATGCGCGTCTTCACTTTGGAAGTTAAATAGGTGTCATTGGCGCGGTCGCTAATGGAACTGATAAAGCCCACAGCCAATTCGTTGTTGACATGGCTTACGGTTTCAACACCTTTGGCAATAGCCTCAGCCTTGGCTTTGCTGGCTTCATCTTTGGCTTCTCCGGTCAGCAACACGTTACGGTTGTAACTGGTGACATTGACATGCACTTTGTCGCCTAGCTCACGGCTGATTTTGGTTTCGGCCTTTAACTCTATGGTCTGATCATCCACAAATGCGCCAGAAGAACGTCGGTCCGCCGCCATCAAACCGCCACTGGCAGCGCCTCCAACGATAACTGGTGCGCAAGCAGTGAGACCGCTGGTCAGTATGGCCGCAGTGACTAAAGAGAGAATTAAGCGCATGGTTTGTTCCTTTTCAATAATTGGTTAAGCTTCAAAAGCATTTTTTATCCATTGCGGTGCACCCGCCAAACTGTCCAACAGTAGCACATCAAAACGGCATGGTGCGCGGCTGTGGTGCTGTTGTAAATAAGCCTCTGCTGTTCGCATGATTTTGGCCTGCTTGGTGTTGGTGATGCTGGCCGCGGCGCCGCCAAAATTGGCGTTCGAGCGCAAGCGCACTTCAGTGAACACAATGACATCGCCATCTTGCAATATCAAGTCAATTTCACCAAAACGGCAGCGAAAGTTGGATTCCAATAAACGCAAACCGTTCTCTTGTAAAAACTGTGCGGCGAGTTTTTCAGCGGCGAGACCGTCGCCTTTCATTGAGCATTTTCTAGCGCAACGCCGTCACGCCTAAACTGCGCCAAGGGCAGCTCACGGGTCAGCGATGCTTCGCCAAAGATAATTTCACCAGTAGCACCTTCTAATACGGTTTTCCCTGTGGCCTGCCCCTGTAAATGCGGTAATAGCCGATAGGCATCCAAGCCCATTGCGAATAAACGCTGCAAATCTGCACTCTTGAATTGCGCGGCAGCGACACGATAGCTGGCAAATTCAGAGCTGTCAGGCTCTAGCATCCACGGCATGTCCACAAAATGTACTGCAATCAGATCCAGATTTTGCAAGCCTTTTGCCTCGCCGTCATATAAAAGGGAAATGCCGTAAGTGGGCGTAGCAGCATCCAGATAAGGGCGCATTATCTTGGCCTGGCTGGCGTTGGCCGCTAAAAATATCATGTCGGCGGCGTTGGCCAAGCTAGTGGCTTTGAGTTCGGCCAGTTTTGCGGGTTCTGGATTGGTAAATTTGGTCACAGTGAGTTCTATGGTGACGCTACCCTGCAAGGCTTTCCACTCTTCCATAAAGGCTTTCGCCACACGTTTACCTAAAGGTGTGTCAGCGACAATCACCTGCGCGGTTTGCAGGCCACGGTCACGCACCATTTGCGCGATCTGCCGCGCTTCGTTTTCTGCCGAAAGGCCGAATAAAGTAAGGTTTTGTTGAGCCTGAATTTCATTCTCAGGCTGGTTAAGCGCCAGCGTGGGGATGGTGATATCCCCACCCATTAAACTGCCTACCTCGTCGCGTGTCAGCGGCCCTACTACCCACGTCGCGCCCTCGGCTACGGCTTTGGCATAGGCGGCACGCGTTTGTTCCGGCGTGCCGGTCGGGTAGCTTTGTACTTGCGGCGCATTGGGGTTATTCACGTTATCCGCTGTCATGGCCGCCATAAAGCCCGCCTGTACTGCCTGTGCCGCGTTGCCATAAACCGGTGAATCCAGTGGCAACAACAGCGCGATGCTTCCATTCACGGCAGATTTTGTTTTTGCCTTGGCATTAGCCGAACCCGCGATGCTTGAGAGCAGTGCTGCGCTAGCCGGATGTTGTGGATAGGCGTTACGCCATTGCTCGATGTTGCGTTCACGGCGCTCGGGGTAGCTCGCAGCCAATGCCAGATCTACCCAGCCTTGCACTGTGGTATCACTGCCCTCGCCGCGCATCTCCAGCAGCACTTCTTTGGGTTGGGTAGAAACCAGTCGCCAAATGTTGGCTTGATTGCTCGCACTATCGCTGAGTTCGCCTACTTTCACGTATTGTTCCAGTGCCCGCAAAGTGTTTTCCTGGTGCTCGTAGGCGCGCGCCAAGCTTGCGTGTAGACTGACGAGGGCTTGTGGGAGTAAGCTCGTTTCCGCCTGCAAGGGGATGAGCAGACGCAAGGCGGTATCAAAATCCGCACTCGCCAGCGCGATTTGCCCCTGCAACAATTTGGCATAGGCGGAAGCAGGCTTGAGCGAAGCCAGCGCCACTTGCGCACAAGCGGTATCGGCAAAGTTCAGGCAGGAAGCGCCATCCAGATAGTGTTGCTCTGGCGTTTTTTGTGACTTGGCGGTTGGAGACCTGACGATGATCTTGGTAGAAGGTGCGACTTTCTTCGCGTCTGCGATCTTCGTATCAGGGATCTTGGTATCGGCAAGCGCGGTATCTGCCGCAAGGGCAACAGGCGAGAACGCCACCAACAGCAACAGAAAGGCAAAGATTCGTTGAATCATAGCGGCACATTATATGTGGTTGCCACACCGATTGGAAACTTGCAGGACATTTCATTACGGGCGCTGGAGATACTCAAATCGGTGGATGTCATCGCCGCTGAAGATAC